>DASZVW010000174.1:0-3198 GCA_035546895.1 Polyangia bacterium | reverse complement strand
GATGGGACCGCTATCTTTGAAGATGATCTCGCCGTTGCGGATCTCGTACTCCCGCTTGCCGAAGGAATGGATGCCGAGAGCCGTGCGATGGATACCCAAGGGCGGGGCCTCGGCCATCTCGACCTCGGCGATCAGGTAGCTGACCGAGGGATCCCACCCCGGGAAGTCGATGCCCGTCCGCTTGCGCACCAGGCTGCGGCCGCCGTCGCACCCCACCAGGTACTGCGCCCGCCAGGAGAAGGTCGTTCGGCCGTCGGAGAGCTCGACGTCGACGCCGGTGGCGTCCTGCGCGAACCCGGTCACCTCGCGCCCGCGCTCGATGCGCACCGGCAGCTCGGCGATCCGCGCGGCCAGGATGCACTCGAAGCGGAGCTGCGAGAGCGCGAGCCCGTAGGGGTGGCGGGTCGGGAAGTCGCTGATGTCGAGGCGGCTCTGCGCGAAGCCGGCGACCTGCGCGGTCTGCCCTTGCGAGAGGAAGCGCTCGGCGATCCCCCGCTGATCGAGCACCTCGATGGTGCGCGCGTGCAGGCCGCGCGAGCGGGAGCTGGCGAGGTCCTGGGTCTCGCGCCGCTCGACGACGGCGACGTCGACCCCCGCCAGCGCCAGCTCGCCCGCCAGCATCAGGCCGGTCGGCCCGCCGCCGGCGATCACCACCGCGTGCTCTTCCGTGGTCCCGCCGCGTCCGGATTGGTCGTGCATGTCGCGCCTCCCGCGCGCTCGTCCGCGCGCGCCGGCGACTCTGCGGCACGCGCCGGGGCTTGCTGCAAGCCCCCGGCTCTGGCATAGGTTGGGGGTGGAGAGGCGGCGCGGGCCGGGTCGATCTCCCGCGCGCGGACGCGCCGCCCGCTACTTGACCCAGGCGTCGAGCTGGGTGAGCTGGACCAGGTTCCCGCAGGTGTCGTCCAGCGTGGCGATGGTCGAGCCGGTGGTCTTGGTCGGCGGCTGCGTGAAGGTCACGCCGAGGCCCTGCAGGCGCCGGTGCTCCTTCTCGAGGTCGTCGACGAAGAACATGACGGCGGGCATGTTCTGCTGGCGCAAGGCCTGATAGTAGGCCTGGGCGGCCGGCACGAACGCGCTCGGCTGCAGCACCAGCTCGACGCCGCCCGGCTCCTCGGCGGAGACCACCGTCAGCCAGCGGTAGCTCCCCTGGCTGAAGTCGGCCTTCTTCACGAAGCCCAGCTTCTCCGTGTAGAAGCGGAGGGCCTTCTCCTGATCGTCCACGTAGTGGTTCATGACCTTGATCTTCATCTCGATGCTCGCTCCTTATCTCGCACTCGAAGGTAATCGCAGCCGGCGCCAGAAGAAGTAAGAGAGGCCCCAGAGCAGGCCGGTGCCGGCCGCCCAGCCCCAAGCCGACGGGCCGTCGCCGACCGCGAGGTGAGCCACGATCGCCGAGGCGAGGTCGATGGCGAACCCGGCGTAGGCCCACTCCTTGAGCCGCGGCGGCACCGGCGCGACCAGCAGTGCGACGCCGACCAGCTTGGCCCAGGACAGCTCGACCCGGAAGTAGTCGGGGAAGCCGAGGTGCGCGAAGGCTGCCGCCACCTGCGGCAGCCGGAGCTGCGCGTAGGCGGTGAAGCCGACCTGCAGGCAGAAGAGCACGGTGACGACCCAGTAGATGATGAGCCTGGTCCTGGAGGCGGTCGGCCCCGCGGCCAGGGCCGGACTTTGCAGCGTCGATTCCATGCGGGTTCTCCTCTCGGTTCTGCGCGCGTCAGGACTTGGGCGGCCAGGGCGGCAGCGGGACGCCGAGCTGCCGGCCGTACTCGGCGGCCAGCCGTTGCCAGCCGCCGAACGTCATGGCCGCCGGGCCGACCAGCCGGCCGATCGGCGCCCCTGCCAGCAGCCGATCCAGGACGTCGACGCAGATGTGCCAGCCCGCGGCGCCCGCCGCGATCCAGGCGCGGTTGATGTTGTGCCAGAGCGTGAGGCGCGTGCCGTCCCCTCGCGCCTCGAGCTGCCAGCGGAGATCGCCGTCGCCCCAGCTGTACTCCAGCAGCGTCGGCGGCTCGGCCCGCTTCACGGTGCAGTCGCTCACCTGCGGTCGCGGCGCGCCCACCGTCGTCAGCTTGACCGGCCCCGCGGCGCCCAGGTTTCGATTGGCGTCGAACGGCGCCCACGCGGCGAGCTGCGCCGGATCGGTCAGCGCCTCCCAGACCACCGCCGGCGGATGCCGGAGCTCTCGGACCAGCACCAGCGTCCAGGTGTCGCCGTCCTTCCGGATCTCGGCGCCGGCCGCCGGGCCGGGCAGGTAGTCTTCGCGGCCGCTCATCGGTTCTTCCCTCGGTTCTTCCCTTCTTTGGGCGCCTGCGCCATCCGGTCGAGGTGACGCTCGAGCGCGTCGACGTGGGCCGTCCAGAATCGCCGGAACGGCTCCAGCCAGGCGTCGACCTCCCTCAGCGGCTCGGGGCGGATCCCGTACACGCGCCGCTGAGCCTCCACCCGCGATTCGACGAAGCCCGCCTCGCGCAGCACGCGGAGGTGCTTGGAGACCGAGGTCTGCGGCATCCGCAGCTGGCGCTCGATCTCCCCCACCGACCGCTCGGACGAGGCCAGCAGGCTCAGGATCGCGCGCCGACTCGGCTCCGCGATGATGGCGAATGAGGATTCCACGTCGCGTATATACCCATAAATTCATATTCCAGTCAAGGCACGTTCGAATTCGGCTCGCCCGGCGCGGGCGCCGGTGATCATTCTTTCGCCGGCCGGGAATTGACCGCTGTCGCCGCGCTGGCGGACGCGAAAACGCCGCGCCGTTGCGTTAGTGAGTTGGATTTTCGAGCCTCGTCAAAGTTTTTTCGCGCGTCCGCCCATTAAGCCCTGCGGGCGTCATGCGCCCAGGTCACTCCTGTCCGACAACACCACGCCACGGACGATCGCCTCGTCCGTACCGGGGGCCCCCATGCTCACAAGACGACTGCTGACGCTCGCCGCGATCTCCGCCCTCTCGCTCTCCTGCGCTCAATCCAGCACCGGAACGGACACCGGAACCGGCGGCACCACCGCTTCCGGCGGCAGCAACGGCGCCGGCGGGACCACCGGCACCGGCGGGACCACCGGCACCGGCGGGACCACCGCCACCGGCTCGGGCGGCAGCACCGCCACCGGTGGCAACACCGGCACCGGCGGCAGCACCGGCACCGGCGGGTCCGTCCCCACCGGCACGGGGGGAGCGACCGGGTCCGGGGGCAAGGGGGG
>DASZVW010000173.1:0-5222 GCA_035546895.1 Polyangia bacterium | reverse complement strand
CGTTGAAAAATGTCGGGGGCGTCCCGGCCTGCGACGCCGCCTTCAAGGTCCAGCTCTTCGACACCGCCGGGCAGCCGCTGGGGCAGTGGATCAGCGGCCTCTACACCAGCCACTTCTACGTCTACACGCTCACCGACGGGTCGACCACCATCGCGGCCTGCGCGAGCCCCGGCGACGTGACGATGACCGAAGTCGCCATCACGGCGCCCGGCCTCGCGGTCGGCGACGTGGCGCAGGTCGTCTACTACTACGCGTACTTCGCCCTCGACGCCGCGCTCGTCGACGGCCTCACCGTCGGCGCGGTGGACGCCGTGACCACCGCCGCGGGGACCTCGTACACGGGCACGGTCACCAACCACCTCGACACCACGGTCGGCAGCCCCTCCGTGGCGGTCTTTCCGCTGACCTGCGCCGGACGCCCGCTGGGCATCGCCACCGCCGGCGACAGCAGCCAGGTCCCGGCGGGCGGGAGCTGGAGCTTCCAGACGAACGCCGTGGACGCTCCCGGGGCGGGGTTCGCCGCCTTCCCGGCGGCCTCGTTCTGAATTAGGCAGCCGCGTCGTGAAGGTCCCTCTCCCCAGCCGCCATCCTGTCAGCATGCGGCCCCTCGGATCTCGTCTCCCCCTCCTGACGGCGTTCTTGCTGGGCCTGGCGGCCGGCGGCGCGACGGCGGGGTGCCACCGGCCCGCGGCCGACCGGGCGGGACAGGCCGCGCCGAGCCCGGCGTCGGTCAAGCAGGCCTTCGCCACGCTCAAGAAGCAGTTCGGCGACCTCCAGCAGAGCTTCTCCAACCTGAGCAAGGACGTGGAGGCCATTCCCACCACCCTGAACGGCTACCCCCAGCTGCGCGCCCACTTCTACGCGGTCGAGGAGGTCCGCGGCGTCATCAACGCCAAGATGACCATGCTCTCCGACCGCCTGGCGTCGGCCTTGCGCTCGGGGAAGCGCGACGAGCTCGCCCGGGTCTCCAGCGAGATCGACCAGGCCTCCAGCGACTGCCGGAAGATCGGCGAGCTCTACCTCAAGCTGCTGCACGAGGTGATGGCGTTTCAGCGGGCGGCGGACGATCGGAAACCGGCGCTCGCCGCCTCCGGCGCCGCGCCGCCGCCGGCCGAGACCAAGCCGCCGGCGCCCAGGCCCTGAGCCGGCGCTCAGCTCCCGGCCTTGAGCGCCGTGAACTCGCCCGGGCTGTGGATGGTCGCCCCCTTGACCGCGCCCAGCCCGCCGGCGAAGTCCGTCGTCAGGTCGGAGTAGCCGAACTTGGTGACCGGCATGGTGCCGCCCTTCACCGGGTACCCGGTCGAGTCGGCCATGACGCCCATGGCGTTCATGATGTTGTAGAAGTACTTGTTGATCGGCGCGTTGGCGAGGCTCTCGTCGGTCCCGGTCTGCTGGTTGAGGCCGTTGGCCATCTGATCGGTGCCGCCGTCCGTGCACTGCGTCTCGCTGTTTCCCTGCGACAGCGTGGCCGACCCGGTGTTCTTGGTGTCGACGTTGACCGTCCAGCCGGTCTTGAAGTACCCCCCGCAGCTGCCAGCCTGGATGATGGGGAGGTTGTTCAGGTTGTGGGCGTCGCCGTCGGACATCTCGTTGAACCAGACCGTGGCGGTGTTGTCGAGCAGCGTCGACCCGTCGGCGTTGGTGATGCCGTTGAGCCAGCCGACCAGGTTGGCGAACTTGGTGGCGTAGTACTTGTCGATCGTCTCCAGCTTCATGATGGCGCCCTGCACGCAGTTCCCCGTCATGTCGGCGCTGTCGAGCCGGTGCGAGAGGTTGTGCGACTCGTCGGTGATCCCCAGCCCCTTGTAGTAGAAGTTCGGCGGGTACTTCAGGAAGACGATCGGGTTGTAGTTGCAGCACGCCGCCAGCACCGCCATCAGCGAGTACATGTCCGCTCCGTCGAGGCTGCTGGTGCTCGAGACCTTGTTCGAGAGCACGTCGCCGCTGCCCGGGTTCCCGGAGCTCGCCGCGGTGACGTTCGCCTGCGTCGCCCCCAGCATGGTGGCCTGACTCGACGAGCAGAGGTTCGAGGAGACGATCGTCCCCACGTCGTTGATCAGCGCCTCCCAGGCGTTGAGCTTGTTCATGTCGTCGGCGCTCATGTTGAAGCGCTTCAGGGCGTCGAGGTCGCTCTTCACCAGATCGGAGACCCGCTGGCCGCGCGTCGAGGCGTAGGTGGCGGCGTTCATGCTGCCGCCGCCGAACAGCCCGGTCAGGGCGCTGAACACCTGCGACGGCGTGCCGAGGCCCGGGTAGATGTTCGCCGCGGCGCTGGCGGCGGCGCTGGCCGGCTTCAGGTAGGAGATGTTCGACTGCGGCGTCTCGCCCGCGGTGCCGCCCGCGTTGCCCACCCGCATGAACAGCGGCGTCCCGTTGGGGCTGAGCTGCTGGGCCATGACCTGATCGAGCGAGCTGCCGACCGGCATGGCGTTGAACTTGGTGTCCTGGTCGAAGCTGAACGGGTTGGTGGCGTTGGGCGTGACCGGCTGCAAGGTGAAGTACGACCCGCAGGGGTTCAGGTGCGGGTCGTTCGCCTGCCCGCGCCCGGCGCCGTTGTTGTTCCCCTCCTCCCACTCGTTCATCGCCCGGATCCCGCGCGGGATCAGCAGCTTGCTGACATAGGGCGCGAGCGGCGAGATGCTGTTCGCGATGTCGGAGGCCACCAGCGCGCCGTGCGACTTGACGGGGAAGAACTTGGTGGTGATGCAGCCGTAGTGCGTGAACATCGCGATGAAGGTCTTGGGCGGGGCGGCGGCCTGCCCCTTGGCCTTGCGCTGCCAGACGGAGCTGAGGAAGGGGGCGGCGACCGCGGCGCCACCCAGGCCCCGGAGGAACACTCGTCGATGCATTCTGGTGGTCATGTTCTGGGCTCCTCGTCGTCTGTCAGGGTGTTGCCTGCACACGCGCGTTGAACGAGTCCGTTTGGGTGAGGTCGGAGAGGATGTTGATGATCGGGTAGTTGCCGGTGCCGATGTTGGTGGCGACCGAGTCGGCGACGCACTGGTCCTGCGGGTTGGGATCCCGCCCGTAGGCGAAGGAGACCCAGTACTGCGCGTAGGTCGCCTGGCCGGCGGGCGAGGCGGCGATCCCCTGCATGAGCTGCAGCGGGGTGGTCACGTTCTCGGTGGTGCCGTCGCCGAAGTTGACGCTGCCGGTGACGTCGATCGCGCCCCCCAGCTGGTCGGTCGTCTGCCACTTGCCGATCCCGTCGTAGTTCTCCAGCGCGAAGCCGAACGGATCGATGATGTTGGCGTGGCAGCTCACGCAGGAGGTCCCGCTCTGCGTGACCAGCGCCTGCGTCGCCTGGCGGTTGGTGGTGTAGTTGCCCGGCGGGATGGGCGTCATGGCCGCGCCCGGCGGCGGCGGCGGCACGTTGATCCCCAGCATGTAGATGGCGATGAAGGCGCCGCGCAGGATGGGCGCGGTGTTGCTGTAGTGCGAGTACGAGCTCAAGAACCCGATGCGGGTCATGAAGCCGGGGCGCTGGTTCGAGTCGAGCTGCACCTGGGTCAGGCTGGTCCCGTACTTCGAGCCGTCGAGCCCGTAGATGGGGGCGGTGTCGCCGGTGACGAAGCCGACGTTGCTCAGGAAGAGATCGCTGTAGGTCCCGGTCTGGGCGACGGTGGCGAAGAAGCTGTCCATCTCCGCCTGGTAGGTCGGCTTGTCGGCGTCCCGATACAGCGGGAACACCGTGGTGTCGTGGTCGATCTTCCACCAGTGCTGGCCCGAGTTGTCCATCTGCACCCACTTGTCGTGCATCGCCGAGAGCTGCGGCGCCGTCTTGCTCGAGACCGCCACCATCCGCTGGGCCTGGGCGAGGATCTGGGCCTTGGTCTGGAGCTGGTTGGCGTCGGCCGCCGCGCTCAGCGTGGCGTCGGGCGTGGAGCCCCAGATCATGTACGAGAGCCGCGCCGCGACCTCGTAGCTGGAGAGCTGGTACGCCCCCGAGGGCGCGGGCGACGGCGCCGCCGTGGAGTTGGTCTCCTCGATGTAGAGGAACGACGGGTCGACCAGGAAGGCGTAGAGGATCGTGTTGGCCACCTGGGTGGGCGTATAGGTCGGCGTCCCCGTCCCCAGCGCCATGAAGTTCGCGACCTCGGCGGTGGTCAGCGGCCGGCGGAAGGCCTTGCGGCCGAAGGTCTGGATGGTCTGCTGCAGGCAGCCCGACGCCGACGGATCGCAGGTGATGAAGTTGGTCTTCAGCGTCGAGCTGGCCATGACCTGATCGGCGATCGCCGCGCCGACGTCCTGGTAGATGCGCCAGGCGTCGGCGACCATCGGGCCGTCGAAGTCCGCGTACAGCAGCGAGGACGGCACGCCTGTCCCCTCGGGCGCCGTCACCGAGGTGACCCCCAGGAGGTCGCGCACCGTGGCGTCGTACTGGGTGTTGAGGATGCGCCGGAACTGGGTGGTGGCCGGGATGCCCGGGGCGCAGGCGATCGTGGGCGTGCTGCCGCCGCCGTCCGGGGCCGCGCCGCCGTCGACGCCCGGGCTCCCGCTGCCGCCGCTGCCCGTGCTGACGCCGGTGCCGCCCTTCCCGGAGCCCGAGCTGCTGCCGCCGGCCCCCGTGCTGTCGCCTATGTGTCCCGTGCAACTGGCGACGCCGGCCAGCAGGAATCCCGCGAGACTCGTGCGAATGGAGTGCCTCATTTGCTCTCTACCCTTCTGCCGGCGGCTCAGCGAGACAGTCGAACGTTCGGCCTGAAGCGAACCCCTCTGGTCCCACATTCAGGTGTCCGACAGACATATGGGTCCCGGACCTCAAAACCTTCCCCGGGGCGCCCCGGTAGGGCGGAGGGGCCGCGCCGCGCCGCGAGGTCCTCGCGGGAACGCCGGCCGCCGGCTACTGGCCCATGGGACCCGAGGTCCCGTGCAGCGTCGCCGTCGCCAGCGGCGTCACCGCCTGCAGCGCCGCCAGCACCTTGGCCACGCCGGCCGAGTTGGCGGTGCCGGAGCCCGAGGCGCCGCTGACGTTCAGGGTGGCGGTCGGCAGCGCGTACAGCGTGTACTCGTAGGTGTCGTTGCCGCTCGGACAGGGGGCCAGGTACTTGTTGGTCTGCATAGCGCCCGCCAGCGCGCCGGTCAGCGTCGTCGTCCCCTTGGGGAGCTCCGTCACCGAGGCCGGGATGTCCCAGATCGCCCAGTGCTGGCCCATCGCCATGTTGGCCCCGATCTTGGTGTCGATGAAGGTGATGGCGAACGACATCGTGCCCGCCGGCGCG
>DASZVW010000172.1:0-8794 GCA_035546895.1 Polyangia bacterium | reverse complement strand
ATCAACAGCGACTTCTCGACCACCAGCCTGTCGCTCCTCGACACCACGGGGGCGCTGGTGCGCGCCGACTGCGTCGACTCCGCGACCGGCGCCACCGGCGGCGCCACGAAGACCATCTCCGGCGACGCCGTCCTCCCGTCGCAGCCGCAGCTGGGCGGCGAGGTGGTCGTCGTCGATCGCGGCAACGGCGCGCTGACCTTCGTCGACCCCGGCGCGTGCAAGATCGTCCGCCAGATCCCGGTCCCGGGCCCCCGGACCAACCCGCACGACGTCGTCATGTTGACCGCCCGCAAGGCCTACGTGACCCGCTACGACCGGAACCTGGCGGCGACCGATCCGACCCTGGCCGGGGGCGACGTGGCGGTGATCGACCCGACCACCGGCGCGCTCCGCGGGCGGATCGACCTCGATGCCTACGCCTCCCCCGTCGCCGGCGCGACCATCCTGCCGCGTCCCGATCGGGCGCTGCTCGTCGGCGGGAAGGTGATCGTCTCGCTCGACGAGATCGATCAGGGCTTCGCGACCTATGGCGAGGGGAAGCTGGTGGTGCTCGATCCGGCGACCGACGCCGTCACGGCCAGCGTCGCGCTCACCGGGCTGGCCAACTGCGAGGGGATGACCTACCTGGAGGGGCCGCCGAGCCTCCTGGTGGCCTGCGGCGGCCCCTACGCCGGCGCGACGGCCCAATCGGGGATCGCGGTGGTCGACCTCGGCGCCTCGCCGCCGGTCCTGACGCGCGTGGTCCCCGCCGCCGCGTTCGACGGCCGGCCGCTGAACATGGGGTGGGTGCTGGCGCTGCCGCCGGCGGGCGGGGGGACGCGCGCCTTCGCCGTGACCAACGACCCCAACGACGTCGCGCCGGACGCCCTGTTCGCCTTCGACTACGCGGCCGGGACCGCCACGCGGTTCGCCACCTCCGGCCCCTACACGCTCGGGCAGCCCGCCGGGCTCCCCGGGCTCCTGCTGATGCCGAACGCCACGCTCTCGGCGCCGCAGATCGATCTCTACGACGTCAGCGGGACGCCGGCGGCGACGACGACGTTCACCGCCGACCCGGTGACCAACCTCCCCCCGCAGGCGATCGCGCCCTACTGAGCGGCGGGCCGGTAGGCCGGGCAGGTCGACACCGGCTGCCGCGGGTATTTCACCGGCAGCGCGGTGCACATGATGAAGATCGAGCGCGCCGTCTCGACCGGCCGATGGTGGGCGCACCGCCAGCAGAGGCTGCCGGCGTGGGGCCGCGCCTCGGGCGCCGGGTCCGCGGGAGGGGCGTCCGTCTTCGGCATCGCCTCACGGGCGCTGATTGAGGACCGCGACGCCGTCGAGATCGAAGCCCGCGGTCGGCCCGCTGGAGAGGGGATCGACGATCCCGCGGCCGAACGAGTCGAGCGTCGTCCCGTCGCCGACGATGTCGACCACGCGAACGTACTTGATTGAAGTCAGGTCGACCGCCCCCGCGCGCACCAGCGGCGCGTTCCGGAGCGCCGCCAGATCGAACGGCGTCCCGTAGCCGACCATGTAGCTGCCGGCCAGGCCGCCGATCTGGGCGGCGGTGCCGGAGGCGTTCGGGCCGGGCGTCACGGAGCCCGCGAACGCCGAATCGAAGCGGGCGAAGTGCGTCCCGTCGCTGGAGACCTCGACGAAGCCCAGCTCCAGGAAGACGTCGCTGGCGAAGCTGTTCTCGTAGACCGCGAAGTCCCAGCTCTCCCCGTCGGTGATGGGCGCGCCGAAGGTGAGCGTGATCGTCCCGCCGTTCCCCAGGCTGACGACGGCCAGCGTGTCGGTCCCGGCCGGGCCCAGCGCCTCGGTGGGCATCATGAACTGAGCGTCGGTCACGCCCGGGCCCGGCAGGTAGCTCGCGACCCCCGTCGCCCAGGCGACGATGCGCGGATCGTCGTAGGCGACCGCGGTGGTCGTGGGGTCCGGCGGCGCGGGCGCGTAGGTCGCCCGCACGTCGTAGACGGCGTCGAACGGCGCCTGCAGGCAGCCGGTGGCGGTGGTCCGGGCGAGGACGCGCGTGAGGCCGGACAGCCCGCCGAGGCCGAGCGAGCTCCCGGGTTGAAACACCGCCGTCGACACCGACGCGTCGGCGGGGAACACGGCGATCTCGACGGGCGAGCCGTCCGAGGCCACGAACTTCAACACCTCGTCGTCGGCGATGACCGAGAGATCGGGCGCCAGCGGCACCGCGCAGGCGCCCGCGCCGCCGGCGTCGGAGGCCGCGCCGGCGTCGGAGGCCCCGCCGGCGTCGAAAGCCCCACCGGCGTCGGCCGCGCCCGCGTCGGAGGCGCCGGCGTCGGGCGTGCCCTTCGCCGCGTCGTTTTCCAGCGCGGCGTCGCTGCGCGCGCCGGCGTCGTGCCCGACCGAGCCGTCGCCCACCGCCGGTAGGGGCGAGCTGCCCCCGCAGCCGACGGCGGCGACGGCCAGGCTCGCGAGCACGGCGGCGAGCCGCGATCTACTGGCGGGCCAGCACGACATAGGTGGTGCTCGAGCTGTCGCTGGCGGCGACCCAGAGCCGTTGCGAGCCGTCGACCATGAGTGACAGACCCGCGCCGGATGGCACGGTGAGCAACGTGGCGGTGGTGCCCACCGGCGCCAGCGTGGTGCTGCTCGTCGTGAACTGCTGCTCGAGCACATCACCGGGAGCGAAGTTGTCGTCTGCCGGCTGATAGACCATCGCGCCCGCAGCGTTGCTGGCGGGTGACAGAGCGGCCAGAGAGTTCACGTACCCGCCGATCGTGAACAGGGTAGCGCCCGACGTCGGCGCGGCTCCACGCGCGACCGAGCTGGCCACGAAGGCGCGTGCCTCCTGGGTTGGATTCGGATCGCTCGCGGCGGACGTCTGGAACACGGCGAATACATCACCGTGCGAGTCCGCGGCGATCGGTCCGCTGAAGGTCCCCCAGGTCGCCACGGCCGCCGACGCCGGACAGCCCGCGGCGCTTCCGAGACCCTGCGACGGCGAGCTGCAGGCATCCGCTTCGTAGAGCCCGTTGCCGACCGTGGTGGTCGTGCCGAGGGGCGCGAGGCCGGAGAAGAAGAACCGTCCCAGCGACGAGGCGGCGGGAACGGCGGCCACGCCGAACGGCCCGTTCACATCGTAGCTCGTCACGATGGCGCCGCTGGCGATCATCTCGAACTTGCCGGTGGTGTCGGGGAACGGGTTGGTCCAGGAGATGGCGGTCCACCCGAAGAACGGAAGATCGAGCGCCTGCGCGCCGAGGAAAGCTCCGCTCGGCAGCGCCGAGGCGACGGGCGTGGTCTGGACGGTCATCGCGCCCGTGGTCCCGGCGGGTGCCGTCCAGCGCTCCAACGTCACGCCCGTCCCGGAGGCCCCCGCCGCGCCCGTCGCCGCGGCTTGAACGACCAGCGGCCCGCCGTGCGATCCCCAGGTCGGCAACTGCGAGCCGAGCGCCTCCGGCGCGGTGTAGAGCGCGACCGCGCAGAACGAGCTGTCGGCGATCGAGAAGGAGGCCGCGAACATCGTCGGATCGAGGCAGCCGCTCCCCCCGGCGCCACCCGCCGCCTGACCGCCGGCGCCACCCATGGCCTGGCCGCCGGCGCCACCCATGGCCTGGCCGCCGCCACCTCCCGTGGCCTGGCCGCCGGCGCCGCCCGCGGCCTGACCCGCGGCGCCACCCGTCGCTTGTCCCGCGGCGCCACCCGTCGCTTGTCCCGCGGCGCCGCCCGCCGCCTGACCGGCGGCGCCACCCGCCGCCCGACCGCCGGCGCCGGCGCTGCCGCTGGCGGGCGAAGACGAATCGCTGCTGCAGGCGGCCAGCAGACCGGTCGAGACCATCACACCGAGACAAAACAGACGTCGCATCGAATCGCTCCTTTGGGGGGACATTGAACGCGCGGCACGCAAAAAACCCTCGCCCGGACGCGGACGAGGGGACGGTGCCGGCCTCTCAGGAGCGAGAGACGGCGCCCGATCTCCGTCCGCGCGGAGAGAAAGCTTCAGCCTCCGGTAGGTCTCCTGGCTCGTGGATCGCAAGCCGCGACTTCGCGACTTGCCGCCACCCTCCCCTTCCCCGACCGTTGGTCGAGTGGGTTCTCGAGGGGGGCCTCCACTCACAGTGGCGGGACCGCGCCGGCATCGACCGGCTTCCCTGTTACGCCCGATTGGGCACCGAAGGCACCTATTCAGTTTTCAAGCTGCCGCTCGCTTCAACCACCCCGGGCCTGGCCTGTCAAGTGCCCGGCTATCGGGACGGCGGCGCGGGCTTCCGCTCCTCGGCGACGCGGAGCTCGAGGCGCTTGGCCGCGTCGGCGGCGTAGGCCCGGCAGGCGCCCCGATCGACGAACGGCTCGCTGCCCGGCTGCTCCCGAAGACGCCGCAGCTTCTCGTCCATCCCGGCGAAGCTCGGGTGGACGGCGAGCAGGACGTCGCAGGGGAGACCGCCGACGAGCGCGATGCTGCGGCGAAAGCCGGCCTCGATGCTGAAGTGGGCCGCGTCGCCGGTGAAGCGGAAGCCCGGCGCGGAGACGGCGTTGAGGCTGTCGGCGTAGACGACGTCGAGGCAGCGCGCCCCCGCGCACGAGCGCCAGGTCCAGGTCGTGCTGCCCGGCGTGTGCCCGGGAGTGAGGTGCGCGGTGATCGCCAGGTCGCCGACGTGCAGGGTCTCGCCGTCGGCCACCACCTTCACGCGGGCGACGGGCGGGAAGCGGTTGGCCTCCCGGCCGAAGCCGAACTGCGGGTCGTCGGCGGGCGGCTCGCCGCGCTCGAGCGCGCGCGCGCCCGCCGCGCTGGCCGCCACCACGGCGCCGCTCACCCGCTGGAGCGCGGCGATCCCCCCCGCGTGATCGAAGTGGGCGTGCGAGTTGACGATGAGGCGGACGTCCTCGGTCCGGAACCCCAGCTTGCGGATGCCGGCGTCGACGAGCGGCGCCGACTGCGGCAGTCCGCCGTCGAGCAGGATGAGCCCCTGGTCGGAGGCGATCAGCACCGAGCTCAGCCCCGCCACGCCGACGTAGTAGGTGTTCCCGAACACCCGGAAGGGCGCCTGGGGCGCGTTCCAGGCCGCGCACGAGTCGCACGACTTGGGGGGATCGGCTTTCAGGGCCGGTCGCGCCGCGACGACCGCGGCCGCGAGGACGACGATCGCCAGAACCAGGGCGCACCTTTTCATCGCGTTCTCATCGCGTTCCGCGCGCGGGCTCCGGCGCCGCCGCTAGGGAACCGCGGCCACCGGCACCAGGTGCTTGACCGCCTTGGCGTTGCCCTTGACGTCGCCGGAGAGGACCTTCACCGGCACCGGCGGCGTCAGCTTGAAGCGGTAGCCCTTGCTGTCGCTCTGGAGGGCGATGTCCTGCCCCTTGTACTGCAGGTGCCGCTCGTAGTCCTCCGGCACCAGGCCGTCGCGCGCGTTGGCGTGGTGCTTGATGAGGAAGGCCGCCAGGCGCAGCGCCTCGTAATTGTGCAGCCGGTGGCAGCCGTTGCTCTCGCCGCGCTTGACCGATCGGGAGCCAGGCGTGCCGTGCGTGCGGATGCGGAGGTCCATCAGCTCGGGCTCGCCGTTCTCCTGCTTGCCCATGATCTGGTGGTGCACGATCGCGACCAGGCCGTAGGCCGCGCGGTAGCCCGGGCCGATGATCTGGGTCTTGGGCACGTAGGTGTCGCCCACCTTGATGAGCAGGTGGCTGGTCGGCATGCCCGGCGCCGGGTGCCAGGTCGGCGTGGCCAGCACCTCGGTCCAGAGCGCGTCGCCGGTGATCGACTCCTTGTACTTGAGCGCCATCGTGCCGTCGGACTTCTGGAACATCTTCCAGCCGCCGATGGTGGTCGGCCAGCGGCAGAGGGCCACCTCGTGGTCCCCCACCCGCGCATAGAGCGTGATGGTGGGGCGATCGGCGACCGGCGGCTTCCACTTCTTGTGCCCTTCCTTGTCGAACTTGGGGCGGGCCAGGTCCACCTCGCCGCGATCGATCTCCGCGCGCAGATCCATGTTGGCGCTGTAGTAGGACGGCAGCGGCGGCAGCCGGACGGCGACGGCCGCGGGCAGCGGCAGGAGCCCCTTGTTGCGCGGCGCCCGCCTCTTCCGCGAACCGGACGGCGGCGCCGGCTCGGCCACCAGCGTGCTGGCGAGGACCGCCTCCGCCGACGTCCAGCCCAGCGCGTCGCTGGCGGCCTGGGTGGCGGGCGAGATCAGATCCGCCGCGGGGACGATCTTGGCCGAGGGATCGGCGGGCGCGGCCGGCGCCGGCGGCGGGGTCGGCGGCGCCGCCGCGCCGGCGTTCGCTCCGACGGCCGGCGGGGGGCGCTTCGCCGACGACGGTGTCGTCGACGTCGCCGTCGGCGCCGCCAGCGGCCGGAACTCGGCGGGGTCGATCACGCGCCCCTGCACCTCCCCCTGCGCGCCCAGCGCCGAGCCGTCCTCGATGAGCCCGGTGGCGTCCACCACCCGCGCGCGCAGCACGCGCAGGAGCGCCCGGAAGTCCTGCTCGCGGCTGTCGCCGAGGAGCGCGGCGCGGGTCTCGGCGTCGATGTTCCCGTTGTCCGCGAGCATCTGCAGCCGCTGGTACATCTGCAGGCCGGCCACCGTGCGCCGGTCCATCCGGCCGGCCGTCGCCTTGCCGGACAGCAGGTCCTCGCAGCGCAGGTGCGCCTGCATGGCGATCACGGCCCGCTTCTCCTGCGCGGTCAGCGGCCGCGGCGAGATGGTCCGCCCGGTGGTGATCATCGGCGTCTCGGCGGCCGTCTTGGGGTCGGGGTTGGGGATCTTCTCCGCCTCTTCGGCCGGGATCACGTTCCTGGCCGAGAGCTGCTCGAGCACGCCGTCCTTCACCCGCTCGTGGCAGGCGTGGCGCTTCTTGTCCGCCAGCCGCCGCCGCACGGAGTTGAGGCTGGGGAAGATCCCGAACGCCTCGAAGAACCGGTCCTCGCGGGCGCGCGCGTACTGGCTGCCCGAGCGGAACCGCCCGTTGGCCAGGTCGATCAGGTACGGGCGCAGCGGCTGCGGCTTGTCGGGCGTCTCGGAGAAGACGTACGGGAGCCAGTCGTCCGAGAGGTCGATCACCGTCAGCCCGTCGTGCTGCGCTTTGTCGGGCGTCGTCCGCCCGACGACGCGGCCCCCCTCGACGACCTCGATCTCGCTCGGCGGCGCCGCGGCGGGCGGCGCCGCGGCCGCCGGCGCCGGTGGTTTCGCCGCCATCGTCTGGCCGCCGGCCAGGAGACCGGCGAGCGCGAGCGCCGTGGCGCTCGTCCCCGGCGCGCGGCGCGCACGGAAGCGTCCCTTGGTCTGGCCCCCTGGATACATCTCCAGCACCGGACCGAAGCCTAGATCGTCGCCCGCGCGATTCAAAGCCAGGAGTTTGGGCGGCCGTCGGGCCGCGCTTTCGCCGAACGGCGAAGCACGACCGCAGGATCTTGGATGAAAGAAACGCGTCTGCGGCCGTTTGATGAATAGATGCGAACATGCGCCCCCGTTGCCTTCGTCCTGGCCCTCGCAACCGCTCTTTGGATCGCCCCGCCGAGCGCGCGGGCGGCCGCGGATGACTCGGCCCAGGAGATAACCAGGAGCGCACCACACCTCCAAAAGGCCGACGCCGTCCCCACCGAGGCGTGGACGATCGCGGCCGACACGCAACTTCAGAGCATCAACCTCGGCGACACCTCCGGCAGCCTCGGCTTCGGCATCGGCCGCCAGACGAAGCACAGCGATGCCATGGTCGTCATCCGGAAGGGGACGGCCGATTCGCTGCAGGGGTCCCTCGGCGCTCCGACCTTTGGTCAATTCGTGCTGACCCCTGCCGCGGCCAAGATCGGGCTCACGGTCCGCGCGCAAGGGTTCCTGTACGGGCCGTACAAATGCGTCAAGGTTCCGAGCGGCAGCGCGCCGGAGGACGCCGGCGGCTGCGGTGCCGGCTATACGTAGGCCTCGACGCTGCGGCCCGGGATCTTGGCTTCGCTCGATCTGGGCGTCGCGGACTTCGCCCCCTCCGATCCGACCACCATGCCTCCGGCGACCAGCGCCACGGCGCTGGCGGCGACGCTGGGCGTGGTTCTTCGGAGCGAGACCCAATTCACCGTGGCGGGGGCCACGAACCCCGTCATGAGCGCCTTGTACTTCGGCGGCACGATGCGCGCCGTGGGCGGCGACTTGACCCCGATGCTGCGCACCGGCTTCCTCGGCAACGACGCCTCGACCTATTGGGGAATCGAGTTTGGCGGCATGTTTCGCATCGCCACTCTGGAGGTCGTCGGCAAGGCCACCTTCTTGACCCACTCGGGCAACGACGTCGCCGGACTGACCGGCCTGCACTTCGTGCCGACGATTGCGTTCCGCCTCCCCTTCGACATCGTGACGCAGACGGCGCCCAAGGGGCAACCCTCGCCGTCCGACGCACAGAAGGCGACCGCCGCTTCCACCCCGGCTGCCGCCGCGGCTCCGGCGGCTCCAGCGGCTCCGACCGCGCCACCGCCGGCCGCCACGCAGTAAGAAGGACGCGGCGATTGCCGCATTTCCGGCGATCCCGAGCTTGCCGCTGATCCCCTTCGCGTGGCACCGGGCGCCAGAGCGTCGCGCGCGCCAGATTTGAGAACCGCGCGATATATGCGAAGACACGCGCGCGCCTGCTGGCGCAGAGTCCCGGCATGCGGAACTCTCGCGGGATTCGGGGTCGTATCGAGACGGCGCGTCTGTCGGTGACGGGGCTTGGGCTTGCCCTCCTCCTGGCCGGGTGCGGGTCGAGCAACTCGGGAACCACCGGCAACGGCGGCTCGAACGGCAGCGGCGGCTCGAGCGCCACTGGGGGTTCGACCGGCACCGGCGGCGTCACGGGCAACGGCGGC
>DASZVW010000171.1:0-4090 GCA_035546895.1 Polyangia bacterium | reverse complement strand
TGGCCACGAGGGCGAAGGCGAGCAGCGCCGCCAGCGCCAGGGCGCCGACCTGCGAGGCGGTCGCCGGCGCGGGGAGCACGTCACCCCGCCGGGGGACCAGCGCCGCCGCCAGCGACAGGCCGGCCGCCGCGCTCCAGAGCGCCGCCGCCGCGACCACCCAGCCGAGCGGCAGCGCGCGCAGATCGGGCCGGTAGGCGTGGCGCGCCAGCACCGCCGCCGGCGCCGCCAGGCCCACCAGCGCCACCAGCGCCAGGGCGCCGAAGCGGGTGCGCGGGCGGACCGGCTTCATCCCCTGCACGGCGCCGAGCAGCGCCGCCGAGGGGGGCGGCGCCTCGACCTCGCCCGGGGGGAGCGCGCGGTCGTCGAGGTCCTTGGGGTCTCTGGTGGTCACGCCGACTCCTTGCCGGGCTTGAGCAGGCCGCGCAACGTCACGTAGGCGCGGTGGGCCCGCTGCTTGATCGCGCCCGGCGTGGTGCCGGCGATCATCGCCGCCTCGGCGGTCGAGCGGCCGTGCACCTTGGTGAGCAGCAGCGCCAGCCGCTGGTTCTCGGGGAGCTCGGCCAGCGCCGCCAGCGCGCCCGCGGAGGCCGCCGGATCGGGGCGGGCCGCCTCGTTGGCCGCCACCTCCGCCGAGACGCCGGTGAGATCGGCGGCCGGCTCCGCGGGGAGCGTCCCCTCGCTGGTCAGCCGCACCCGGTTGCGCTTGCGCTTGCGGAGCTCGTCGAGCGCCGTGCGGTGGGCGATGGTGTACATCCAGGGGACCGGGTTGGCGCCCCGCACGTAGGTCGCGCGCGCCTCGTGGACCTTGAGGAAGGTGAGCTGCAGCGTGTCCTCGGCGGCGGCCTTGTCGCGGAGCAGCCCCTGGAGGTAGGCGAGGAGACGGGGCGCCAGCAGGGCGTAGAGGCGCTGGAACGCCGCCGCCTCGCCGCGGCAGTAGCGCTCCATGATCTCGGCCGCCCGGGCGGCCTCAGGATCCACGGCTCTCCACCGGGTCATTAAATAGACCAGCGCGGGACGGCCGACAACGGGCGCGCGGCCCGGGGGCGGCCAATCGGGCGCCGCCCGATCCGCGGTCGACAGACGCAGCGCCGCCGTCATGGTTCGGCCACCCTGCCCGTTCTACGCCCCGGGCCCGGACGGGTTACGGTGCGGCCGCGAGGGTATGCTTTTTTCGTGTCCGCGCCGGTCAAGACCAAGCGCTGGAACGATCCGGCCGAGCCCGCGGACGGCTTCCGCCTGCTGGTCTGCCGCCTCCGACCGCGCGGCGTCGCCAAGCGGGACGAGGCCTGGGACGCCTGGTGGCCCGACCTCGGCCCCAGCCGCGCACTGCTCGACGCCTTCCACGGCAAGGACGCGCCGCCGATCGCCTGGGAGGCCTACACGGCGCGCTACCTGGACGAGATGCGGGGGGCGCAGCAGCTCTGGCGGATCCGGGATCTCGGGCGGCGGGCGGCGGCCGGCGAGGCGCTGACGCTGCTCTGCTCGTCGGCCTGCCGCGACCCGGCGCGCTGCCACCGCACGCTGCTCGCGCGGCTCGTCGAGAAGGCGGCCGCGGGCGCGCCGCGGCGGACGTGAACCCGGCCGCGGTCCAGCTAAGATCAGAGTGAGATGGAGCCGCTCCCGCAGACCGGGCTGGTCCACGCCTTCCACGCCGTGGCCTTCGTCGAGAACCTGTCGCTCAAGGACCTGGCGGCCGTCTACCCGGACGCGCGCCGGCGCGCGCACGAGCTGTTCTACCGGCTCGACGGCGGCGCGGTGTTCATCTACCCCTTCGGCGCGGTGGTGTTCCGCGACCTGCCGGTGGCGGCGCGCGAGCGGGAGCTCGAGCGGCTGCGGCGCGCGCGCCCCGGCCTGACGGCGGCGACGGTCATCGAGGAGCTGACCGTGCGTGAGGACCCCGGCCGCACGCCCGACGTGGCCGAGGGGATCCTGACCCTCGATCAGCTAACGCCCGATCGCGCCAGCGTGGTGGCGCTGACCGTCGCCCAGAGCGCGGCCATGGAGTACTACGAGCGGATCGTCGAGGAGATGTTCGCCCGCACCGAGGACCGGCTGGTGCAGCGGCTCGAGAAGCAGGGGACGGTCTCGGTGCGCACGCGTCCGCTCCACCGCTTCATCGGCGCCGCCATCTCCACCCGCAACGAGGTGCTCACGATCCTGCACCTGCTCGACAAACCCGACGAGGCCTGGGACGACCCGGGGATGAACCAGATCTACGACGAGCTGCGCGCGGAGTTCGATCTCGTCGACCGCTACCAGGCGCTGGAGCTGAAGCTGCGCAGCGTGCAGGAGGCGCTGGAGCTGGTGCTCGACGTGGCCCGCGACCGGCGCCTGGTCCTGCTCGAGGAGGCGGTGGTGCTGCTCATCCTCCTCGAGATCGTGCTGACCTTCTTCCGCTTGCGCTGACCGGCCGTCGTCGGCGCGTCGACGTGGCGTCAGGCGCCGTCGCTGATCTCTTTGTGGCGCTTCCGGATCTGGTTGAGGGTCTTCATGCCGAACTTCCCCTCGTAGGCATCTTCGTTGCTGCGGATGTGCTGACTCTTCTGGAACTTCAGCAAGGCGGCCCGCGTTCGAATGGCGTCGCCGTCGAGGTCGCCGTCCAGCGCGCCGCAGGATTGCAACGCCCGCTGGATCATGGTGACCAGGTCCTTGGGGGCGTGCTGAACGTCGATGAAGCCGCTGTATTTGCCGATCTGATTTTCGATCTTGGCGTAGAGGCAGTCGGCCATGCCGTCGTCGTCGCACTCCTGTCCGGCCTGAATGAGCGTGGGGATGACCTCGCTCTTCGGCTTCCCCGCCGGCCAGAGGTTCGGGATGTCGCGCTGGGCGATCGCCTCGCCCAGCTTTCGCTCGGCCTCCTCGGCGCGCTTGCTGGCGGCGGCCGCCTCTCGCTGGCACCCGGCCTTGGCCCCCTCGTCGGACGTGCCATTCGCCTCGGGCGGCTTGGCGGGCGGCGTCCCGGCGCCGATCTTGAGGCCCCAGAAGTCGAGCGAGCGGCCCGTGAAGATCGCGTAGCCGGTCGTCGCGACCAGCATCAGCATGACGACGGCCAGGAGCAGGCCGAAAACACGCGGGCTGATCCGATTGAGGAGCGCGGTCCGGAAGTCCGTCTTTGGAGGAGGCGTGTCCGTCATCGTTGAATGGCCTTGCCAGCTCCGTATCTAAACGCGCGTTGGAGTAGTCGTCTATGTCAACTGCTTGCCGTCAATAGTCGGGGCCGGCGGCGGCGACCTTGGTGTCGAGCGTCAGCGGGAGCTCGTACGGCGTGGGGCCGTAGAGGAAGCGGTACTTGGCGTACAGGCTGGTGACGCGCTTGACGTACTCGCGCGTCTGCGCGAAGGCGACCAGCTCGACGAACTCGTCGGTGGGGTGGCCGGCGTGCTGCGTGCACCAGCGGGCCATCGCGCGCGGGCCGGCGTTGTAGGCGCCCGCCGCCAGCGGCACCTCGCCGCCGAACTTGCGGAAGAGAGCGCCGATGTAGCTGGCGCCGAGGCGGATGTTCACCTCGGGGTCGTAGAGCTGGTCGGGGTAGAACGGCTCGTGCATCTTCTCGGCGACGTGCGCGCTGGTGGGCGGGATCATCTGCAAGAGGCCGCGCGCGTCGGCGTAGGAGACGTCGTGCGGGTCGAACCCCGACTCCTTGCGCATGATCGCGTAGAGGTAGAGCTCCGGGTTGCCGGCCGGCGGCCCGTAGCGCTCGACCAGCGGCGCGTAGGCGCGCGGGAAGGCGGCCTCCCAGAACACGCGCACGCCCCCGTCGGCGTGCGGATCGGCGGCCAGCGCGCCGGCGTCGTGCGACTCGACGAAGCGGTAGGCGCGGTGGTAGTCGCCGGCCCGGCGGTAGGTCTCCAGCAGCCAGCCGGCCGCCTTCTCGCCCCCCGCGCGCGCCAGCACCCCCTTCTCGTCGCGCTCCAGCTCCGCGCCCGCCTCCACGTCCATGCCGGCCTCGGCCAGCTCCAGCGCGCGGGCCACCACCGGATCGCGCGCCGGGTGCGCGGGGGCCGCGCCGGCGGTCTTCTTCGCCGGCAGCACCAGCGGCTCGGGCTGGCCCGCCTCCTTGAGGCGCGCCCGGGCCAAGAGACCGTAGAAC
>DASZVW010000170.1:0-8913 GCA_035546895.1 Polyangia bacterium | reverse complement strand
GCCGCTTCGCCTCCGCCGCCAGCGCCTCCACCGGGATCCCGCCGCGCGCCTCGTAGACCAGCAGCTTGAGCTCGTCGCGCGCGTGCGGCGCCAGCGCCGCCCCGTCGGTGAGCTGCTCAAGAATCGCGTCGAGGCGCCGATCCATACGGATGAGCCCATACACCGTCTCCGAGCAGAGCCGCCGGTCGCCGCTCGACAGCTCGCGGTGCGCGCGGAACGCCCGCGCGATGAGATCGCTCGCGAAGCCCCACTCCGCGCGCGCCTCCGCCGCGATCTCTAGGGTCAGCGCCCGAGCGTTCGGGCCGAGCCGCGAGGCGGGCATCACCCCAACCCCGATGTTATTGTGAAGGCGATGGCCGACTCAGAAAAAGAGAAGCCCAACCCGTACGACGTCGCGCTGGCCCAGCTCGACAAAGCGGCGCGCGTCGCCGGCATCTCTCCGGCCGTGCGCGAGATCCTCTCGCAACCCAAGAACGAGCTCATCGTGAACTTTCCGGTCCGCATGGATAACGGAGAGTACAAGATGTTCAAGGGCTACCGCGTCCAGCACAGCAACATCCTGGGCCCCTACAAGGGGGGCATCCGCTACCACGAGCAGGTCTCCCTCGACGAGGTGAAGGCGCTGGCCTCGTGGATGACGTACAAGTGCGCGCTGCACGACATCCCGTTCGGCGGCGGCAAGGGGGGGATCAAGTTCATGCCCCGCCAGCACTCGCAGGCGGAGCTGGAGCGGATCACCCGCCGCTTCACCCACGCGCTGGGCGCCAACATCGGCCCCGAGTACGACATCCCGGCCCCCGACGTGGGGACCAACGGCCAGATCATGGTCTGGATGATGGACACCTATATGAACGTCGTCGGGTTCACCGACAAGAACGCCAACCGGCGCGTCGTCACCGGCAAGACGCTGGTCTCGGGCGGCTCGCTGGGGCGCGAGACGGCCACCGGCCAGGGGATCGTCCACTGCATCGCCGAGTGGGCGCGCGACCGGCGCTTCGACCTCAACGGCGCCACCTACACCGTGCAGGGCTACGGCAACGTCGGCTCGAACGCGGCCAAGATCCTGGCCCGCACCGGCGCCTCGCTGGTCGCGGTGGGCGACTGGAAGGGGTACATCGCCAACGCCGACGGCATCAACCCCTTCAAGCTGGCCGACCACGTCCACAAGACCGGCTCGGTGGTCGGCTACCCGGGCACGCACGCCGTCACCCGCGGCGAGTTCTTCGCCACCACCGCCGACATCTTCATCCCCGCGGCGCTGGAGCTGGAGATCGGCACCGAGGAGGCCAAGGCGCTCAACGTGAAGCTGATCGTCGAGGGGGCGAACGGTCCCACCGAGACCGCCGCCGAGCCGATCCTCTACGACAAGGGGATCGCCCTCATCCCCGACATCCTGGCCAACTCGGGGGGCGTGGTGGTCAGCTACTACGAGTGGCTGCAGAACAAGCGCTCCGAGCGCTGGGACCTCGAGGAGGTCGAGGAGCGGCTGGCCAAGCGGATGAAGCGGACCTACCTGGCCGTCAGCGAGTACGCCTCCACCAAGAAGTGCGACTGGCGCGTGGCCGCCATGGCCATCGCCATCGAGCGCATCGGCCGCGCCTACGCCGAGCGCGGGATATTTCCTTAAATTCGGGGGGCAGTCGCTCGCTACGCTCGCTTGGTGCCCCCCGAGCCCCCGCTCGCTTCGGGCTGGCGAAGCCACCCTCCGCTCGCCCCCGTTGGACGTGACCGGGGTGACCCCGAGTGGTTGCGCAACGGCACCGATGAGGTGTTGCGTTCCGGCGCGGGCCGTCTTTTAATGCGCGGCCATGGCAGCATCGCGTCGCCCCCTCACCTTCCTGTGTGCGTTGTTGGTGGTCGTCGGTGTCGAGCTCACGAACATGTCCGCCGCCTCGGCGGCGAGCTCGGCCGGCGATCCGGCCGCGGTCGCCAAGGTCACCAACCTGAATCGGAAGGCGCTGGACGCTTACAGCCAGCAGGACTGGGCGACGGCGCGCGATCTCCTCAAGCAGGCGCTGGAGCTGTGTGACAGCGCCGGGCTCGATCAGCACCCGATCACGGCCCGCACGCACATCCACTTCGGCGCGGTGGCCATCGCCGGCTTCAAGCAGCGCGAGGTCGGCATCAAGCAGTTCAAGAAGGCGCTGGAGATCCAGCCCGACATCAAGCTGACCAAGTCGATCGTGACGCCGGAGCTGCAGGACGCCTTCGACGAGGCGGCCGGCGGCGGGGGCGGCGGTGCCGGCAACGCCAGCGCCGGCGGCGACAACGGCGGCGGCGACAACGCGGGCGGCGGTGACAACGGCGGCGGCGACAACGCGGGCGGCGACAACGGCGGCGGCAACGCCAGCGCCGACAACGGCGGCGACGACGACGACCACCCGCGCCCGCGCCCGCGCCCCCATCCCAAGAAGAAGAAGACCAGCGACGAGGACGACGACAACGGCGGCGGCGGCGGCGACGACAGCGGCGCCGGGCAGAGGGGGACCATCTTCCTCGGCCTCACCATCGGCTCGAGCGCCGGCGTCGCCAGCGGCAGCGGCCACATGAACCCGAACCACCAGCTCTCGGCGCCCGGGTTCGCGGTCGGCCAGCTCGGTCAGGTCGAGCCCCAGTTCGGGATCTTCGTGAACTCCACGACCCTGCTCTCGCTGGCGGCGCGCTTCCAGTACGTGACCGGCCTCAACGGCGAGCAGGGGTGCGGCCCCGGCGGCAACCAGTTCTGCAACCCCACCACCGTCGTGGGCGCGGTGCTGGCGCGCGCCACCTTCCTGCTCTCCGACGGCCCCTTCCGCTTCACCCTCGGCGGCCAGATCGGCGGCGGCTATGTGGCGCACGCGCTGGTCTTCCCCTCGGACACCAAGTGCAGCTCGTCGTCGAGCGGGCCCTTCAACACCCAGTGCGTCGACGCGCTCCTGGGCGGCCCCTTCCTGATCGGCCCCACCGCCGGCTTCTTCTACGAGCTCGGTGACACGGCCAACATCGTGGTCGGCGTCGACACCGAGATCGGCGCCCCCAAGTTCACCTTCAACTTCGACATCGACGCCGGCCTCGCCTTCCGGCTCTGATTTGCAGGCGCGGGTAGAATCCGCGACGGATGCTCTACCGCGGCGTGCACGCCACCATCGGCCGGACGCCGCTCGTCGAGCTGCGGCGGCTCGGCGAGAACGGCGCGCGGCTGCTGGCCAAGCTGGAGCTGCGCAACCCGGGCGGCAGCGTCAAGGACCGGATCGCGGCGGCGATGGTCGAGGACGCCGAGCGGCGCGGGCTGCTCCGCCCCGGTGGCGCGATCGTCGAGGCCACCAGCGGCAACACCGGCATCGCGCTGGCCTTCGTGGCGGCGACCAAGGGCTACACGCTGCACGTGACGATGCCCGAGCGGATGTCGAAGGAGCGCCTCACGCTGCTCCGCTACCTGGGCGCGCAGGTGACGCTCACGCCGGGGGCGCTCATGCGCCAGGCGATCGAGAAGGCCGAGGCGCTCCGCCGCGAGATCCCGGGCGCGGTGGCGCTCGACCAGTTCCGCAACGCCGCCAACCCCGAGGCGCACCGGGAGACGACGGCGCGCGAGATCTGGGAGGACGCCGCCGGCGAGGTCGACGTCTTCGTGGCCGGCGTCGGCACCGGGGGCACCATCACCGGTGTCGGCGAGGTGCTGAAGGCGCGCAAGCCGGCGGTGCGCGTGGTGGCCGTCGAGCCGTCGGCGGCCGCCGTGCTCTCCGGCCGCCGCGCCAGCAACCACATGATCCAGGGGATCGGCGCCGGGTTCGTCCCCCCGCTGCTCAACCGCGCGGTCCTCGACGAGGTGGTGGCCGTCAGCGACGAGGAGGCCTTCGCGCACGCCCGCCGGCTGGCCCGCGAGGAGGGGATCTCGGCCGGCGTCTCCTCGGGCGCCACCCTGGCCGCCGCGCTGCGCGTCGCCCGCCGCCCCGAGAGCGCGGGGAAGACGATCGTGTTCATGGTCTGCGACGGCGGCGAGCGTTACATCCACGGCCCGCTGGTCAACGAGCTGCTCGGCGCGCCAGGGACCTGACACCGTCGGGCACGCCCCTTGCCGCGCGCCGGGGCGACCTTAGCTTCCGAGACGTGCTCGCCAGCGCACCCCTCCAGGGGCTCCGCCTGCTGGTGGTCGAGGACGACGAGACCATCCGCGAGTCCCTCTCCGAGCTCCTCCGCGACGAGGGGGCGACGCTGCAGACCGCCTCCAACGGCCGCGAGGCGCTGGAGACGCTCCACGCGCCGCCGGCTCCGGATCTGATCCTCCTCGACCTCATGATGCCGGTCATGGACGGCTGGGAGTTCCGGGTCGCCCAGCGCGCCGACCAGGCCCTGGCCGGGATCCCGCTCATCGCCATGTCCGCCGATCGCAGCGCCAAGGCGAGCGCCATCGCCGCCGACGCCTACATCGGCAAGCCCCTCGACATCAGCGACCTGGTCGGACGGATCCGCCGCATCGTCGACGAGACGCAGGAGAAGCGCCGCGCCGCCGCCGACAGCGCCGCCGCCTTCGGCCTGCTGGCCGCCGAGATCGCGCACGAGATCAACAACCCGCTCACCTACGTGCTGGCGAACCTGCACGTCCTCGCCGAGAAGTTCCCCGCCGGCAGCGGCGACCCGGCCGCGGCGGAGCTGCACGACCTCGTCGCCGACGCCGTCGAGGGGGCCGAGCGGATCCGCCGGGTGGTCAAGGCGGCCCAGCGCGATCCGGCGACCCTCCGGCACGACCACCACTGACCGCGCCCGCCGGCGCCCGGGATCAGTCCCCCAGGCCGTCGTCCTTCATGCCGTGCATGAGGCGCGCCTTCACCCGGGTCGCCTGGCGCTCCTTGTACTTGTCGTGGCTGTTCTCGCCGCTCTCGTTGTTCTCGGCGGTGCGCGCGTCGATGATCTGGAACTCGGTGAGGACGAACACCACCGTGCCGTAGTCGGCGAAGATCGGATCGTCCGGGAGCCGGCAGAGGTACTTGTCGATGCGCACCGGTAGATCGCTGACGAAGTTGATCACCCGGTAGCCGGGCCCCGAGAACTCGTTCTGCGGCGACGGCTTCTTGTCGGCCGCCACCGCCGCCAGGTCGGTGATGTCGGGGAGGAACCGCTGCAGCGCCGGCGAGCGCCCCAGCGTCTCGCGGATCTTGATGATGTCGTTCACCGACTGCCCCGGGATGACGTAGTTGAACGGCACCAGCCGCTGCGTCAGCTCGCGCAGCACGAACACCAACTGCTCCTCGGTGTTGGTGATCATCCGGAAGCGCAGGTTGTCGTAGACGTCGGCGGCGATCGACTCCTTCTTGGCCAGCAGCTTGGTGATCAGGCTGTCGACGTGCTTGCGGCTCCATTCGAACTCCACCACCGGGCAGCCGACCGCCTTGATCTCCTCGACGGTGCGGAGCACCTTCTCCTCGACCAGGTGGAAGATCTGGTCGCCGGAGACCGGCAGCTTGGTCAAGAGCTCGCGCCCCGCCAGGTGATGCAGGACGTGCATGACCTTGAGGACCACGCAGGCGTGCGTCCGCCGCCGGCCCTTCTGCGAGGCGATGAGGAGCAGGTCGCGCGGCGCCACGCCGCTGGCCACCTCGTCGGGGATCTGGAAGCCGAGGTGCCGCTCCAGGTACTCGACCGCCGTCGCCCGCAGCTCGCCCAGGCGGCGCATGTCGTGCGCGTCGTTGGGGTCGAGCTCGTTGACCCGCAGGAAGCGGTCGACCTCCTCGCGGTCGGTGAAGTACAGCCGGTGCCAGTCGATCACCGAGCCGCCGCGCAGAAGGTTCCTGATCGCGGTCAGGTCTCCGAGGGTGAAGTCCTCATAGCGGACGGGCCGCATCCGGGCGGCGCCAGCTTAGGTCGCCTCCCCGGCGACCGCCAGCCCAATCGGCTCAGGGGCCGCGATCAGGGGCCGCGCCGCGAGGGCGACGGCCGGCCGAGCGAAATCGTGGCCCAGAAGAGCGCGAAGGCGAAGAGCCCCATGATCAGACTGCCGACGATCTGAATCATACTTTTACCTACACTAAACTACCTGTAGGTTTTGTCAAGGACCGCACCGGATTTGGACTAAGATGCCGGCGTGAAGCCGTTCCGCCAAATTTTGCTGGCCGCCACCATCGCGGCTGCCACCTTCGGCGCCGCCCGCAGCGGACACGCCGCGCCGGCGGACTCCGCCACTTACGACGAAGGGCAGGCGCTCCTCGGCGCCAAGAAGTTCCAGGAGGCGGCCGACAAGTTCGAGGCGGTGGTGGCCGCCAACCCCGGCTTCGCGCAGGCCTGGTACGCGCTCGCCGTGGCCCGCCGGCACATGAACCAGTGCACGGGCGCGATCGCCGCCTACCGCCGCTACTCGATGCTGGAGCCCGACAAGTCGGAGCCCTACTTCGGCCTCGGCCTCTGCCTGCGCGACACCGGCGACAAGGCGGGCGCCATCGAGGCGCTCAAACACTACATCGCGATCGAGAAGCAGCCGGCCTCGAAGGGGTGGGTCGACAAGGCGCGCGAGATCCTCACCGAGCTGGGCGCCGGCGCCCCGGCCGCCGCGCCGCCGCCGGAGCCCAAGCCCGCGGCCGCCAAGACGCCCGCGCCGGCGACGCCGGCGAACCCGTTCGCCGAGGCCCAGGCGCTGCGCGATCGTGGCCACGTCGACGAGGCGGTGGTCAAGTACCAGCAGGCGATCGCCGCCGATCCGAAGCACCTCCCCGCCCGCCTGGCGCTCGGCGAGCTCCTGCTCAAGGTCCACCGCGACGACGAGGCGATCGAGGTCTTCCGCGCGGCGCTCGACAAGAACCCCGCCTCGCCGCCGGCCCTCTACGACCTGGCGTTCGCCTTGCGGGTCCGCGATCGCCCGGCCGAGGCCGTCGACGCCTACCAGCGGTACATCAAGCTCCGCCCGGGCGATCCCGACGCCTACTACGGGCTCGGCCGCGCGCTCCAGCACCTCGGTCGCAAGGCCGACGCGCGCAAGGCCTACCAGACCTACGTCGCGCTCGAGCGGCGTCCGAGCGAGCGCCGCTGGGTCGAGTCGGCCCAGACGCAGCTCAAGGCGCTGGCCGCGCCGTAACGCTCAGCCGGGCGGCGTCTCCAGCGGCAGCTCGAGGGTGAACGTCGCCCCGCGCGCCGGATCGCTCTCCACCATGAGCGCGCCGCCGTGGGCGACGGCGATCTGCCGCCCGATGTAGAGCCCGAGCCCGAGCCCCCCCACCCGCTCCGCCGTCGGCAGCCGCTCGAAGGCCTGGAAGATCCGGCTCTGGTCGCCGCGCGGGATCCCCATCCCGGCGTCGCGGACCCGGACCCGCAGGCGGCCCGCCGCCGCGTCGGCCGAGAGGACGATCGGCTTCCCCATCCCGTACTTGATGGCGTTCGACAGCAGGTTGGTCACCACCTGCTCGAGCCGGCTGCGGTCCCAGGTCCCCACGACCGGCGCCACGACCGAGAGCTCGATCGACGATCCCACCTCGGCCGCCTGCTCGCGCAGCCGCGCCACCACCTCCCGGAGCAGGTCGGCGATGTCGACCCGCTCGAGGCGCAGCGCCAGCCGCCCGGCCGTCAGGCGCGAGGCGTCGAGCAGATCGTCGACCAGGCTGCCGAGGCGATCGGCGGTGGCGCCGGAGGCGGCCAGCGCGCGCGCCATCTTCTCGCTATCCGCCTCGCCCCGCGCCGCCAGCCGATCGCCGAGCCGCAGCGCCGACCCCAGCCGCAGCTTGAGCGCGGTGAGCGGCGTCTTGAGCTCGTGCGAGGCGATGGAGATGAACTCGTCGCGCGCCCGGATCGCCGACCGGCGCTCGGCCAGCGCGGCCGCCAGGATCATCATGCTGACGGCGGTCACCGCCATGTAGCACTGGGTGAGCAGCAACCGATCGGAGAGCGGCTCGGTCGCGAACAGCCCGTTGCCGGTAGCCGCGCCCGAGACCGCGATCGACGAGGCCAGCACCAGCGCCGCGGTGACACCCCGCTGCTCGAAGCGGACGGCCGCCCAGATCAGGAGCGGCACGATGGGGTAGGTCCCGCGGAGGACGTTGCGGACGGCGTTCCAGACCAGCGCGTGGCGGAAGAAGACCAGGCTGGCCAGCGTCAGCACCAGGGCCAGCGCCGCCGCCTCGACCCAGCGGAGCGGACGGCGCGAGATCCGCGGCGCGCTCACCCAGGTGAGGATCACCGGCGCCACGAGCAGGTTCCCCAGACAGTCGCCGACCCACCAGATGGCCCAGAACTCCAGCAGCGAGGTGGAGATGGTGACGTGACCGGCCGCGACGCCGAGGAGACCGAACGTGGCGCCCAGCGCCGTGCTGGCCAGGGCCGCGGCGCTCACCAACAGGAGGACGTCGCGCAGGCGCTCGAGACGGCTGTCGAACCCGAACCGCCGGAGCAGCGAGGCGCCGAGCACCGCCTCCATCGTGTTCCCGACCGCGATGATGGCGGCGCTCAGCAGCGGGGCGCCGGCCGCCAGGTTGACGGCGAACGCCGCCGCCGCCACCGCCGGCCAGAGCCCGAGCCCGCGCAAGGTCAGCGCCGCCAGCGCGATGCCGGTCGGCGGCCACACGGTGGTGGCGATGCCGCCGACGGCGTCGAAGGCCAGGCCGATCCGCGCCGTGATCAGGTAGGCGCCGGCCAGGGCCAGGAGCTCGACGGCCCGCACGACCGCACCTCGGCCCGCGACGGACATTCAGGTCACGATAGCAGGAACCCGCCGCCGAAGACCGGACCATCCTCACGGGGTCCTGCTCCGGGGCGGGTTCGCCTCACCGACGGGCGTCGAGCGGCCGTCAGGTCTTGGGGCCTTCGGTGTACTCGGCGTCGATGACGTCGTCCTTGTTCCCGCCGCCCTCGCCGCCCGGCGCCGCCCCGTCGCCCGCCGGGGGCGCCTCGGCGCCCGCCGCCGCGCCGGCGGCGCTCCGGTAGAGCGCCTCGGCCAACTTGTGCGAGGCCTTCTGC
>DASZVW010000169.1:0-4283 GCA_035546895.1 Polyangia bacterium | reverse complement strand
CCTGAAGCGGCGCGGCGCTTCGCCACCGAGGCCGCCGCCCGCGGCCTCCCGATCCTTAGTATAAAGACGGGCGCGCAGGGGCTCCTGCGCGGCGACTGAGAAAGGCAAGAATGTCGAACGAAGGCTCTCGGCTCCCGGGCTTCTACAAGCTCTCCGTCGACGAACGGCGGGAGATCCTCCGCCACCGCGCCGACCTCTCCGAGCAGGACCTGGAGACGCTGGAGGCGGGCGGCCTCGACACCACCACCGCCGACCGGATCGTGGAGAACGCGGTCGGCGTCTACGCGCTGCCGCTCGGGCTGGGGCTCAACTTCCAGGTCAACGGCCAGGACGTGCTGGTGCCGATGGCGGTCGAGGAGCCGTCGGTGATCGCCGCCGCCTCCAACGCCGCCAAGATGGTGCGGCAAGGCGGCGGCTTCGTCGCCGAGGCCGACGACCCGGTGATGACCGCGCAGATCGAGATCGTCGACGTCGCCGATCCCGAGGCCTCGGTGGCCCGGCTCGAGGCGGCGGCGGACGAGCTCATCGCGCTGGCGCACGCCACGCTGCCGCGCCTGACCGAGCGGGGGGGCGGCGCGCGCGAGATCGAGGTGCGCGCGCATCCGCGCCGGGTGGTGGTCCACGTCCACGTCGACTGCCGCAACGCCATGGGCGCCAACATGGTGAACACCGTCGCCGAGGCGCTGGCCGCGCGGGTGGCCGAGCTGGCGGGCGGGCGCTCGGGGCTGCGCATCCTCACCAACCTCTGCGACCGCCGCTGCGTGCGGGTGGGCGCGCGCGTGCCGGTGGCGGCGCTGGGGACGCCGGCGCTGGACGGCGAGGCGGTGCGCGAGGGGATCGTGGCCGCCTCGCGCTTCGCCGAGGACGACCCCTACCGCGCCGCCACCCACAACAAGGGGATCATGAACGGCGTCGACGCGGTGGTGATGGCCACCGGCAACGACTGGCGCGGCATCGAGGCCGGCGCCCACGCCTTCGCGGCGGTGAGTGGGCGCTACCGGCCGCTGGCCACCTGGCGGGCGGAGGGGGGCGATCTGGTCGGGCAGCTGGAGATGCCGATGGCGCTCGGCACCGTGGGGGGCACGCTGCACGCGCACGCGGGGGCGCGGCTGGCGCTCAAGCTCCTGGGCGTGGCCGACGCGCGCGAGCTGGGGATGATCGTGGCCAGCGCCGGGCTGGCCTCGAACCTGGCCGCGCTGCGGGCGCTGGCCACCGAGGGGATCCAGCGCGGGCACATGAACCTGCACCGCCGCTCCACCAGCCCCGTCCGCGTGCTAGGAGAAGGGGCGGGAGAGCCACGATGATCCGGCAGATCCTGCGCAACGGACGCGAGGGCGAGGCGGGCGGCGGCCCGGCGCTGTCGCCGGTGTCGAAGCCGCCGATCCGCTGGCTCGACCCGCCGCCCGGGCCCTGGACGGTCGAGCGTTCGTACGCCTACTGCGAGGACTTCGTGCGGGCCCACACCGAGAGCTACCCGGTGGCCTCGCGCTTCGTGCCGACCGAGCTGCGCCCCCACCTGGTGGCGCTCTACGCCTTCGCGCGCAGCGCCGACGACTTCGCCGACGAGCCCGAGTACGAGGGGCGCCGCGCCGAGGCGCTCGACCGCTGGGAGGAGGCGCTGCACCGCTGCGCCCACGGCGAGGCCGACCACCCGGTCTTCGTCGCCCTCTGCGACACCAACGAGCGGCGCGACCTGCCGGTGCCGCCGCTCGACGACATGCTGACCGCCTTCCGGATGGACATGGAGACCCGGCGCTACGCCACCTTCCAGGCGCTGCGCGGCTACACCGTCCGCTCCGCCGATCCGGTCGGGCGCCTGCTGCTGGCCCTGTTCGGCTACCGCGATCCGGCGCTGGTCCGCTTCGCCGACGAGATCTCGACCGCGCTGCAGCTCACCAACTTCTGGCAGGACGTGGCCGCCGACGCCGCCCGCGACCACCTCTACATCCCGGCCGAGGACCTGCACCACTTCGGCGTCACCGAGGCCGACGTGAAGGCGCTCAAGATGACGCCCGCGCTGCGCGACCTCCTGCGCTTCCAGGTGACCCGCACGCGCGGCATCTACGAGCGCGGCCGCCCGCTGCTCGAGAAGCTGGGGAAGGACCTGCGCATGGAGCTGACGCTCATCTGGCTGGTGGGGACCACCATCCTCGACAAGATCGAGGCCGCCGGCTACGACGTCTTCGCCCACCGCCCCTCGATCCGCCGCCGCGACCAGGCGGTGATCATGGCCCGCGCCGCCAAGGAGTGGGCCAGCCACCTCGACCTCGGCGCGCTGCGGGCCCTCTGGCCGTAGCGGCGGCCGGTTCCGCGGTACGCTGCGCCGATGCCGCAGCCGCCACCTCCCGAATCAGGCACGGCGCGCGTCCGGGAGCTGCTGTCGGGCGAGGCGAACCCCGCGTACCTCGCCTTCCACCGCCCCCGCTTTCAGTTCCTGGTCGACCTCCTGCGGCCGCATGCGGCGCGGCCCGGATGCCGCGTCCTGGACGTCGGGACCTCGCCGCTCACCGGCTTGCTCGCGCGCGAGCTCGGCGTGGCGGTCGACTCGCTCGGGCTCGAGGCGGACGGCGACGTCGGGCCGGTCCGGCACTACCGCTTCGATCTCAACGAGGCCCAGGACCGCCGCCACTGGCGGACCGATCTCGGTCCTTACGACGTGATCGTGTTCGCCGAGGTGCTGGAGCACCTCTACACGGCGCCCGAGCTGGTGCTCGCCTATCTGAGGGAGCGCCTGGCCCCCGGCGGCCTGCTGGTCGTGCAGACGCCGAACGCGGTCGCCCTGCGCAAGCGGGTCAAGATGCTGCTCGGCCGCCAGCCGTTCGAGCGCATCCGCGTCGACCGGACGAATCCGGGGCACTTCCGCGAGTACACGGCGGGCGAGCTGCGCGAGCTCCTGGCCGGCGCCGGGTTCGCGCTCGAGGCGGTCTGGCTCAGGTACTACTTCGACGCCCGCTACGCCCGGCACGATCGGCCCGACGCGCCGCCGAGCCCGGTCCGGGGCGCCCTCAAGAACGTCTTCTACCGCCTGCAGCCGGCGCCGCTGCGCGAGGGGATCACCATCGCCGCTCGGGCGCGGAGACCAGAAACGATCTAATCTTTCGCCGCCGTGGGGTTCCTTCGCTCATGACGAACGCGCGCCGCTGGCTGGCGACCGCCCTGGCCCTGGGGGTGCTCGCCGCGGCCGGCGTCGGCGTCTCCCGCTGGCGGGCCGCGCACAAGAAGCCGCCGGTCGAGTTCGACACCGCGGGCGTCGATCGCGGACGGATCGTGGCCCGGGTGACCGCCACCGGCACGCTGTCGGCGCTGGTGACGGTCCAGGTCGGCACCCAGATCTCGGGGACGGTGCAGAAGCTCTACGCCGACTTCAACTCGACGGTGAAGAAGGGGCAGCTCATCGCCAAGATCGATCCGCAGCTGTTCGAGGCGGCGCTCGAGCAGGCCAAGGCGAACTACGAGGCCGCCGAGGGGAACGTGGTCAAGGCCGAGGCGCAGGAGCGGGACGCCGGGCGGCAGTTCGAGCGCGAGAAGGGGCTGCTCGATCGCAAGCTGGTCGCGCAGGCCGACTACGACACCTCGCAGGCGAACCTGGAGGTGGCGCGCGGGTCGACCGCGGCGGCGCGCGGCGCGCTGGCGCAGGCCAAGGCGCAGCTCTCGCAGGCCAAGGTCAACCTGGACATGACCCGCATCGTCTCGCCGACCGACGGGACGGTCATCTCCCGCAGCGTCGACGTGGGGCAGACGGTGGCTGCCTCGCTGTCGGCGCCGACGCTGTTCGCCATCGCCAAGGATCTGCGCGAGATGCAGGTCGACACCTCGGTCGCCGAGGCGGACGTCGGCAAGCTCAGCGCCGGGATGCCGGCGACGTTCACCGTCGACGCCTTTCCGGGCGAGCGCTTCAAGGGGAAGGTGCGGCAGATCCGCAACGCGCCCCAGACGGTGCAGAACGTGGTCACCTACGACGCAGTCATCGACGTCGACAACGGCGACCTCAAGCTGCGGCCGGGGATGACCGCCAACGTGACGTTCGTGTCGGCCGAGAAGGACGACGTCCTGCGGGTGCCCAACGCGGCGATGCGCTACAAGCCGTCGCCGGAGATCTTCACCGCCCTCGGGCTGCCGGTGCCGCACGGGGTCCACGATCCGTCCGAGCGTGCCCGTGGCTCGGGCGGTGGGACGAGTCCGGGCGGCGGGCCCCGCGGCGGCGGCTCCCCGGGCGGCGGCGGCGCGCGCGCCGGGGGTCAAGGGGCCGGGGCCTGGCGCGCGCGGGCGGGCGGGCACGGCGA
>DASZVW010000168.1:0-10905 GCA_035546895.1 Polyangia bacterium | reverse complement strand
TTGCGCGCCGAGCTTGAGCGGGCGGATCCCCGGTCAGGTGCCGGATCAGGACATTGGTGTCGACGAACGCGGTCAACCGCGCGTTCTGGCTCTCGCCTCACGCGTCCGGCGACGGACGTCCGACCACGAGGTGGCGCGCTTTTCGGCGGGGACGGGGACGCTCCCCGCGAGATCCAATAGGTTCGGCGTCCGCGCGAGCGTTGCGCGTTTCCCGTCGACGCGGAAGACGACCTGGTCGCCCTCTACGAGGCCGAGTGCGTCCCGAACCGCCTTCGGCACGGTCAACTGACCCTTCGATGACAGCTGCGCGGACACGTCCATTTCGGGCTCCTTACTTAGCGATGGATGTAAGGATAGCTACGATCGTCTCATGTGTCGTGAGATAGCGCGACAGGGATGACCGTGCGCACCGCGACCTCACCGCGCGGTCTCGTTCAGCAGGCGGAGGGTGCGAGGCTCGGAACGACCTGTTGCGGCGTCGCGAGCCAGTACGCGTAGCGGCGGACGCCTTCGGTCGTCCCGATCTCGCGTTCGAGAGACCGGGCCGCGGCCAGGGTGAACTCGATCGGCCGATCGAACAACGGCCCGTCGTAGACGAACGAGTGGTACTCGCCGAACTCGCCGCACGGGTCCGCTCCCTCCGGAAGCCGGTCGACGAAGGCGCGGTCGATCGGGACGCCGACGTCCGTCCTCTGCAGAACGTTTGCATCGACGACGGTGACCGCGCGGATACCGGAGCGAAGGAACGCCTCGATGCACTCGCGCGAGCTCATCCCCCAGAGCGGCTCGAGCACCTCGATGCCGAGGCGGCCGAACTGCTCCTCCTTGTGACGCCGTACGTCCGAGCACGTGAGGTCGCCGAAGGCGAACGCGTCGATGCCTTCCCGGCGCATCTCGACCGCGGTCTCTTCGATCGTCTCGACGTATCCCTCGAGCCCCGGTCCGGGAAGTGGAACCGTCTGGAGCTCGATCCCGATGCTGCGTGCCTGGGCCTCGAGCAGCTCCACCGAGAGCCCGTGCACCGAGGACTCGCCGCGCTCGGGGTGGACGGTCGTCACGAGGCGGTCGACGCGCACGTCGCCCCGCGCGAGCAGCAGCCCGAGCGCGAGCGCCGAGTCCTTGCCGCCGCTCCAGTGGAATGCCGCCGTCCGCGTCCGCATGGAAGAAGTGGGCGGAACTTGTCAGTGCGCAAACCAAGCCCTCGTGACGCCCGAGCCCATCGAGCTCGACTGACAAGCCACTTGATGCGCCGACACTCTCCTACCCGAGTCGTCGTCCGACAGCGGTCGTGCTCGGACACTGCGCTTTCGCGCGCGCAAACCTCGCTGATGGGAGCACGTCGGGCCGCTATCCAGTCGACTCGCGCCTAGGCCGACGCTCGTAAGGCGAGACGATGCGATATGTCGGCCCGGAGACCCCGTCGCGCCGAAGCCGATCGAGGATGTTCCACGCCTCACGCAGTTCGTCGGCATCGACGTCAGGGTTGCGGCGCACAACATCGTCGAGGTCGGGGAGCTGTCTCTTTTGTTTCTTAGAGGGGGAGTCCGACATACCGACCTCTCGTGTGGAGAACGAAGGCGAAGTGGCCTAGCTGTGCGCGGTAGTCCTGGAGCAACCTGAAGTAGTCGTTGATCCGTTCGGCCAGCAAAGCGTTTTCCCCGAAGTCGTCGATGAGGATGTTCACCTTTCTACTAAGCATCTCCATCGTGATTCCCCGACTGTGCGAGTGCCAAAGCTTCGTGTTGTTGAGCTTTGCTGCGATCTCCTGCGCCCTGTCGACGCGCATGCGATGCGTGACCTTCGTTCCCGTCTTCTCCGTGACCTTCCAGTTCTTGAATTTGTAACGAACTAGCCACTCTTTGAGGAGCTCGATTGAGAGCTCGACCTCTTGCTCGTACTGGTAGAGCTCGGCAGCGTCGAAGTTCTGGAGAAGGAACGCGAGCTCGGCGGTCGTCAGCGTTCCTTCTCTCGATTTCTCGATCAAACGGTCGTACTGCTCCAGATATCCGAGGGCAGGGACCCACTGGCCGACTCGATTTTGGACTTGCGGGTCGATCGGGCCGAGCGCGGACGCATAGTCCATGTGGATCGCATCGCCCGACATGACGAGGACGGTGCCAGCAGACATGGCGAACGTCGGCACGACAAAGTCGACTCGGCGATAGTGACGGCGGAAGATCCGGGCTACGCGTTCAGCAACTGCGATGTAGCCACCACCCGTCTCGAGCATCACCGCAAGCGACCGCCGCCGTGGAGAGATGCCCTCGACTGCGTCTTTGATCGCATCGTCAATCGGCGGATACATCGGCCCGAGGTATGCCAAGAGGTCGGCATTGATCTGCTGCTCGAGCGCCTCAGCCCGCTCCGATAGCTGACGCTGAATGATGCTGTTGGCGTCGCGGTCAAGCGTGGAGGCTGCAGTCACTGCTAAGCCTTTCCCCAGCGCTTCTGAGCCGCGATGCGCGCGATCTCAGACCGCCGCTCAGGCGTCAAAGCTTCCGCGCGCGCCGGACCGCCTTTCAGGCCACCGAGTCGTCCCAGCGCGACCGCAGCGGGATGCTTCACAGACGATGCATCTGGCTGCTCAGGACCATTCGCGGAATGCGCGTCAGGCTTGACGCGCCCTCTCTTGGCCTCAGCCATCGAGTCGCCCTATCAGTCTCGGAGGGCGAGCAGGAGCCCAGCGATCGCGATCGGCGTGCCGTACTTCTTGGGGAGGAACCCAAAAGCCGCGAGAGCGCCTAGAACCGCGAGAACTTTCTCCCAGTCGCCATGCCCGAAGGAGGCTGTCGTTGTCCGTGACATTACGTCAAGGGTAGCTCGCTCAGCCTGAGCGGTCAAGCATGTCTGTTCGAGCCGACTGTAGGCCGTCTCCGCGCTTCTTAGCGGTCGAAGCCTCGCCTTCGCCGCTCCGCTTCTGCGTCGTGTCGTCGTGCTTCCCGCTCATAGCCTTCGGCCAGGTCCTCGACGATTGCCGCCATACGGGGCCATTTGTCCCGGAGGCCTACTCCCTGTTCGCGGTACTTCGCCGCGAGCTCACGCTCTTGGTCGCCGCCATCGAGGAGGCCGCGCGATGTAGCCCCGCGACGGTTCGCGATTGCCAGACGCATGCCGTGATCGATCTCCGCGTTCTGTAGGCGTTCGAGCAGGTCTCGGATCACCACGCATGGCCAGAGACCATCGGGATCACCAGGACCCGCGGCAAGCACGGCACCGATGTGGTGCTCGCCGGGCCGCAATAGCCCGGCGCCCCTGAGCCGTTCGAGGGCGTCGTCGACCCAGGCATTGAGCACTGCGCCGTCCACGGTCCCGTCGTCTCGCTTCCCAGGCACGGTCCTCCACTCAGAGAGAAGGCGGTAGGCGTTGGACGCGACTGCGCGGTCCTGCTCGGTCAGCTCCTCCTCTTCGGCTTCAGCCTCTTCCTCTTCGTCTTCCGTTCCGCCAGCTGCGGATGGTCGATAGACGCGTGAAACGACGTCTACGAAGAACGCGGGATCACGCGCGAGCAGCCCGCTCAAGGTCGCAGGGCTCGCGTCGTAGCCGAGCGCTTGGAGGTATGCCCATTCGAGGCGTGCAAGCCGATCGGTCGAGAGGTCGGACTTCTCGAGGTAGGCGAACACACCCACGAGATCGTGGTGCCCGAGTACGCCTATCTCTGGATCGGACTGCCGCTCCAGAAGCGCTTCAAGTCCTCGAGCGATCATCTCCGCGTACTCCAGCGGTTGGTCTTCGTCCCTGCGGTAAAGGCTCAGCAGATCGAGCGCAACCGCTGGCCGGCCTGCTTCAAGAAGCCGCTGTGCCGCGTCGACGACGTGTGGAAACTTCGCGCCGAGTCCGTATGGTCGGAACTCGCGCCAATATGCGGCTGCGACCTTCGGCCCCAGCTCGTCGGCGCGCTTCCATGCCTTTACCCGATCGTCCGCACCGAGAAGTAGACGTGCCGTTTGCTTCGGCGACAACGTGCCTGAGGTGAGGTGCGTTTCTGCCCACGCCCAGCCGTCGATCCGGAATCGCTGGTCGAGATACCCGGATCCGAGTTGAAGATCGGTGTTGTCGTCGGAGTCGAGAAGACGGAGAAACTCCTCTTCGTGCCGTGTCACGCCTGCCTGAGCAAGCGCAACGCCAAATCGCCAAGCGAGTTCGCGGGCTCGCGCAAACTGCAGAAGCTGCGGCCACTCAAGCTCGTCGGCCAGTTCGCGTGCGACCCGTGCACGAAGCTCGCTGAGCGCGCGGTTGTAGTCGTCGAAGTTGTCGTGGCGCTGAATCTCGGGGATGTCGGGTAGCTCATTCTCGAAGAGCCACGCGCTACGGCCAGGAAGCTGTTCGGGTTCAAAGAGTTGTGCGGTGTCCTCGACGCGGGTGATCTCCACCTCGGGCAGCGCCCATTTTGCGTCCACGAATTCTCGATGGCGAGCTGCGAGGGCGCGAAGCGCCTCCCAGACCTTAGTTCGCTCTACCGGAGCGACGTCATCGAGGGTCGCAAACTCCTTAAGTCCGGCAAGCCCGCGCTCACGGAGGTGCGGCGAAAGGTCGTCCAGTTTCTCGATCACCTGAAGCCAGCGCGGAGCGCTCGCCCCGGCATCGGTGAATAGCCGCTCAGAGACGGCACCGACGAACGCCCAATAGTCGGAGCGGAGGACAGGCATTTCGGTCGGCTTCCAATCGCGGAAGCGTGGTGCGTGCATATGCGTTGCGAAACCGTGCATGTCAGGCAACAGCTCCAGCATGAGCGGCCACGCGGTCGCTGGATGCCGCTCGCGCAACGCATCCAGAACGTCCAGACGCCGTTCCGGTGCCACACTGCTCTGAGGGAACCACGGTCGGAAGATCGAAAGGAGACTCGCGTTGGGGCGGTTCGAGTATCTCCCGCCCGGATCGATCTCGGCGAGCCGGGCGAGAAGATCCACGGCCATGCCGAAGTGCGCCGGTGACCAAGAGCACGTCTCGAGCGCCCATAGAAGGCTGGTGTGCGGCGCGTCTACATAGAGAGCGCTGCCGTTCTGATCCATGAAGATGCGCTTGAGCACGGGCGATTCGCCTGACAGTCCGGCGCTCACGGCTTCGAGAAACTCGCTCGGCGCGGCTTCGGCGATGTCGGTGAGCACGTCTTGCAATGACGCCCACCGGTTGCCGGTCGCGTCGGCATTCGCTCCCTTGAGCAACTCGCGAGCGAAGTATCCCGCCCACTCGCGGCCAGTGAGGGATGAGCCTGCGATCGTCGCCTCGCCTTGTGCGCCCAAGAGAGCGAGCGCCGTCGCCATTCCGGATCGCAGTGCGCCAGAGTGCTGACGAACCTTTCCCTTAACACCCGCTAGCCATCGCTCGTCTTGCGGCAGGTCGAAGCGAGGATCAGTTTCGCCAAGCACCCGGAATACGATCGGTTCGAATGCCTCTAGGTCGTCGCTCCTGAGTTCGGGCGCCAGCAACAACCACGCATCGACGTGAGAGACGAGTGCGAGCGACGCGTCAAGTCGCGTGAGGACCGGATCCTCCTGCGCCAGGAGCATCGCGAAGTCTTCGCGCAGCTCGTCGTAGTTGATCCCGACAAGATCGGCGACGGCCTGGCGGTCTTCGTCGCGATCTTCGTTCCACCAACCGAGTAGCAGGAGCCGTCGGAGAAGCTTCGAGGCAGGCGTGCTCGCCCACTCCGGTCGATGAAGCTCGGGCTTCGTCGCGATTCGACGCCTCGCCGCCAGAAGGCTGAGGCGCGCGATCTTGCCGCAGACCGCGGCCTCGTCCTCAGACAGCCCCGCCTGCTTCAGCGGTTCTGCTGCCGCGAGCGAATCGATCGGTGGCAGTGTCAGATCGGCCCGCCCCTGATCTCGGATCGGAACGATGATGTGATGAGGTGATCCGGCTGATACCTCTGCAGCCACATCGCCTCGCGGTATCAGGACGAGTGGAGTTGGATGCTCGCGAAGGGCGCGCCAGGCGCTGGCATCGTCGACCAGCGCGCAGCGTGCTAGCAGTTCGCCTGTCCGCTCGCCGGCGTCAGACTCGGCGACGGCACCCACGAAAGCGAGAACGTCCTCCGGGCTAGGGCTTTGCACCGTAATGAGTTGGGACGGCTGGGCGAGTAATCCCTCCAGCGTTTCCCCCTCTTTGTCCCGTCCTGCCAGCACAGCTGCCGCCGGGAACGGAGGCGTGGTCGCGGCGGTCCACGCACTCCACCACGTCTCCAGAGGCACGAGTCCGTGTGGATGTAGACCGAGAAGCTCGGAGAGCCAGGCATGGGTGACAGGGGCGGATTCGAGCCATGTCATGACATCGTCGATCCCGTAGGCGCGGACCTCGCGCCACCGCCCGTCTTGCGTCCGGTCGCGCTCCCAATCCCCTCGCGTCCTCCACGGCCGGAGTGAGACCGCGACGTACGCGCACTCTGTCGTAGGCGTGTCATCTGGCGCCGCAAGACGCTTCTCGTAATCACGAGTCGCTTTGGCGTCCGTGCTCCTACCGGCTGAGAGTTCCCAGAGCGAAGAGTCTGGGGGTACGAACGGCGTTGCGGCGGACGAGCGAACGGACCCGTCCCATCCACCAAGAGCGACGCCTTCGTCCGCGGGAAAGCCCAGGCGAGTGACGCTAGGCGCGGTTTCGAGAATGAGCCGCCGGACAAGTCGTGGCAACTCGCTCTTGGCGCCTAACGTCGTAGCCCAATGAAGCAGCTTTGCGCGATCTGCTAGGCCCGGTCCCATGATGTTCCGTCGAGGAGCTTGTTCTCGAACATTCGTTCGATTGTAGGGTCGTCGCCTGAAGGCATGGCGCGCTCAGTTGACTTCGGCGAACGCGAGGTGCTCCCCGAGTGCCCGGAGGACGTTTTGGAGCGTCGTGCGTAGCTCTGCCGGGAAGTCTGGCTTCAACGCGTCGGTGAGATCCCACGCCCGCTCGAGCCGGAGTCCCGGTCTCGGCGTAGCGTGATTGCGCTCGGTGTTGGTGAAGTCCCGTTCGAACTGCTCGACGTCGTCATCGTTGACGATTCCATCGCGACGAAGGCGGTCAAGCTCCTGGCGCCAATCGTCGCGTCGCAAGGCGCCGAGTTGCTCGATGCGCTCGGCCCAGTAGGCGACGTAGGTGTCGGTGTCGAGGGTGGTGTGCGTCCAGGTGAGGCCTTTCGTCATGAAGCCGAAGTGGAAGTTCGGCCCGATGGACCAACCGTTCGAACGCATGTCGAGCAGTCGCTTAAGTCTGGCCTGTTCGCCATAGAGCGCGCGGGCCTGCGTGAGCGTGTCGGCCGGATAGAGATGGAGGCCGACTCGCGCACCGGTTGCCGGGAGCAAATAGATGTACTTGACGGTTGCAGTACCGTCGAGTTCGCCGCGGGCGTGGACGCCGTGCCACGGATCGCTGTGCCGGATGACGGCAAGAGGGGGAACCGCCGCGCTCAGGAGTTCGACGCATTTCTCGGCAAGGAACGGCGCTTGCTGCGGCATCGGTGGACTCAGGCGAGCGTGACCGTCGGCTCGCCCTCGGCCGGCGCCTCGTCTGCGGTCCAGTCATGTTCGGGGCCGGGCCAGATCGCGCAGACGCGTTCGATCAGCAGTCGCGTTCGTTCAGCGACTGCTATCTCGTCGAAGGTCTCCGGATAGGTCTCGACCAGGCGGGCGTTGAGGAGTAGCCGCGATTCGGCGTTCAGGGCGCGCTGCTTGTCCGGCCAGGCGCTGTTGGAGAGGGCGGTGTTGAGAGGCCGGGCGGTGAGGGTGAGGTTCCCGAGTCGATGTATCGCGCGCATCCGCGTCTCCCGCGCGGACTCCTCCTCTTCCGGAGACAACCCTTCCGGGAGCGGCCAGTGGGTCTGCCACTTTTGCGGGATCACATGCTCGAGCGTGAGGTTGGTTGGGATCGTGAGCAGGTCCGTCTTGTTCGAATAGAGCGACTGCTCGACTGCCGAGAGCGCCATCACGAGCCGCGCCTTGCCGACGCTGTTGTAGGCGTCGTGGGTGTCGTAGTAGTCGCGCAGCTCGGCGTTCGTAGGCCAGCGGCTGATCTCGCCCGTGCCCGCGCGAAGCTCGTTGAGCAGGATCTCGTCGGCACGGGCCGGATCATCTGCAACCCGGCTGATCAGCACCGGCACCTGGGCGTTGTAGGCCTTGACGGTCAGTCGAAGCAGCGACCGCCGGACGAGCCAGCTCTCCAGAATCTGCAAGGCCCGTGTCCGCCGCTCGGTGCTGATCGCCGGCTCGCGGAAGAGAAGCAGCACGAGCGGCAGGACGGTCGTTACATCAAGAGCTTCCAGCCGCTGGAAGAAGAGCGCCTCCACGCTGCCGGCGGGCTTTGCCTCGAAATCGCGCATGACCGCTGCGTCGCGGCATAGCTCCCGGATCACGTCCTCCATGTTGGGTGGTGGTGCGGCCTGAAGGATCTGCTTGCGGAAGGTCGTGAAAAGCTCGGTCGCGGGCGTGATTCGGCGCAGCTTCATGGTCAGCCAATGCATCAGGAACAGGTCGGCCCGCGGCCGGAACAAGCGACCTTGCCGCTGGTTCTTGCGCCAATGCTCGTCGTCGAGCTGCGGCTTCCAGACGGTTTCGTAGAGCACGTCGACGTCGAGGCCTTGACGCGCGGCCTCGTGGAACACGGCGTTCTTTACGAGGTCCAGCGCCAGCAGCGGCGTGCCACGCGCGTTCAGAGTTTCGAAGATCACCTGTGCGTTGTCGCCTTGCTCGAGCGTGATCGAGACCATCCGCAACAGGTCGCAGAGCGTTACCTGAAGCGTCTCGATCAGTCGCAGCTTGTCCTCTTCGCTCTCCGCGTCCGAGATCCAGTCGGCGATGCGGCCGACGAAGTAGCCGTAGGCCTCGTCGATCAGGTTGGTCGGATCGTCCTCCCTGTCCGGTGAAGGCCCACCCGCGCGGACCACTGAGGTGAAGGCTGAGCGGTTGGCGTTCGTGGGCCACACCTTCCATAGATGCTCGCCCGATGCCTTCAAGGGTCGGTTGCGAATCAGGCTCAACAGCACTTCGGCGTCGTTTTCAGCTCCGTTCGCAGAGGCGACGTTCGCGGCGGCCGCGAGCACGATCTGAAGCGTCGTCAGCCTCTGCTGTCCATCGATCACCGTGTAGACAGGAATCGAGCCGGGCGCCTGCGTCTCCTGCTCGAGGACGATCGCGCCGAGAAAGTGCGACCAGTGGCCGTCCGGGCCGGCCGGGCCGTTCAACTGATGGTCGAGGAGCACGCCGATGTCCTCCCAGAGCGGCTCCCACTGGTCTGGCTCGTTCCAGACATAGGGACGCTGGTAGAGCGGCACGACGTACCGCACGTCGCGCTCGAAAAGCTCGGTTACGGTCCGCGTCTCGGGCTTCACGGGTCACAGCCTAGAACGGTTCGAAGCAGCTCCGCTTGCCGGCGTCGGCGCCGGTGTCGGTGCCGAGTCGGTGATTTGTCGGCTCCGGGTCAGGAGCGTGTGTCACTTTTCGGGGGTGGAAAGCGCCTCTCTATGGAGGAGAGACCGATCCAGCCTCTTCTCCGTTGATCTGACTTCTGGCTCCTCTGCCGGCCCCGCAATGACTGACCAAACCGACTGAGTTCAAGCTGTTGGAGCCGCGCTTCGCGCGGCTGAACGAGGAGCAGCGCCGCGACGCAGTGGCCCTGCTTGCCGATCTGCTGTTGGAGGCGGCGCGGAAACGCGTCAGCGCTTCCGGTAGCGCTTCGGATGGCGTTAGCGGCGGCGCTTCCGGCGGCGTCGGTGAGTCCCCGGATGGGCGCGGGAAGGCGCGCCGTTGCGCGTGATGCGGCCGATCGGGGACGCCGACATAAGAGGGTCGATCCGTGTTTGTTCGTCGTCTGCGCCGGAGGCGCGGCCGGTGCGGGTGAGCGCGGAGCGGGTGTTCGAGCTGGCGCGGCACCTAACCGAGCGTGACCGGGAGATCGCGATGGTGCTGTTCGAGCAGCAGGTGCTCACGACGGATCAGCTGACGCTGCTGTTCTTCTCGTCGAAGCGTCGAGCGCAGGATCGGCTGCTGTTCCTCTATCGCCATCGCGTGCTCGATCGCTTCTACCCGCCTGCACCGTTCGGGCTGAGGAAGCCGCAGGCGCATTGGCTCCTTGACGAGGCGGGTGCGATCCTGGTCGCTGCCCGGCTGGGCGTCGAGCGGAAGAAGCTGGGCTGGCAGCGTCGCGACGACTGGGGCTCGCACCCACAGCTCGCCCACCGGCTGGAGACAAACCGGTTCGTGACCGACCTGATCGCCGCCACGCTCCCCGATCCGACCCTCGGGGTGACGTGGTGGGCGGGACCGGCAAAGGCGGCCCGCTGTCTCGACGTTCATCCGCACGTGTCGCCGCGGCCGGACGGCGGCTTCGAGCTCGCTTGCTCGGCCGGATCGATCGAGTGCTACCTGGAGTGGGATCGGGCGACCGAGACGAAGGAACGGCTGCGGGACAAGCTGCGTGTCTACCTGCAAGTGCACGAGGTCTGGGAGTACAGCGAGTGGCCGCCGCTGAACCTGCTGGTTGTCGTCCCGACGGCAGCCCGGCTCGCCACCCTTGAGGCGGCGCTCGCCGAGCTGCGCGACGTCCCCAAAGTGGCGCGCTACTCCTTCTTCACTTCCTGGGGCCTGTACGCGACGACGGCCGAGGACCTCGCTCGGCAGGGTCCGCTCGCCCCGATCTGGTGGCCGCTCGCCGACCGCGGCCAGGCGCGCGCGCTCACCCAGCTCCCGCCCCGGAGCCCAGCCGCCGATCCCGCCGCGGCGCTCGGGCGGCGCTGGCGGCACGACCGCCCCGACTTCTGGCCACGGCTCTCGCCGCTCGGCCGCAAAACCGCCGCCGAGAGCGGAGCCGACTTGCGTCCGTCCGGGATCGATGGCTTCATGGACGACCCAGAGCCCGACGAGGAGGGGTCATGGCGATAACCAGGGTCTGCATCTACACCCGCATCTCCACCGACGAGGAGAACCAGCCAACCTCGCTCCA
>DASZVW010000167.1:0-3195 GCA_035546895.1 Polyangia bacterium | reverse complement strand
CGGAGGCCGGCGGCCTGAGGCGATGTCGTTCACGATCCCGCGGCAGGCGTCCAGCACCGCCGGGGTGAAGCCGGACAGGCTCTTTGTCAGGACCAGGGCTTCGCAGGCGGGCAGGGCCCAGCCCGCCAGACCGGGCGCCAGCTCGGCGACCTCGGGCGCGGCCGGCACCAGGCGCAACGAGGGTTGCGGGGCGGCCATGGCGCGGGCCGCGGGGTGCAGCTGAACGTCCGGATCCATGGAGACCAATTCCCCCCTCAGGGGAATAGGCTTAACACAAAATAAACCATTAATGGAAGTTGTTTATTAGTAATGATTGAGCGTCATTAACCATGATCGTGGCACGGTTCTTGCTTAATGGCGCGGGGGCGGCAACACGGAAGTCAGCTTTCAGGCGACTTGCAGCCTCTGCGCCGCAGGCGGCGCCGGAGGTTCGGCGGGCGCCCGCGCCACCGCCCTGACGGCCCTCGGACGCGAAAAAAGGGCGGAGCCTGGCTCCGCCCTTTTCGCATCTTGAACAATCCGGGTGGCGATCGCGGCGGCCGCATCCCGCCGTCGCGCCGGGACGGGAGGGCGGCCCGCCCTCCCCGCCTACTTGACGGTGATCGTGTTGGTCACGCTGTTGCCGGTGGCCCGGGCGATGATCGAATTGCCGGTCACGCTCAGGTTGCTGCCGGTGATGCCGCTCGGATTGCCGGCGGTCACCGAGATGCTCGAGCCCACGATCGACGCGGTCACGCTTCCGGAGTTGGTCTGGAAGCTCGACAGCGCCGCCGGCGAGGTGCCGCCGCCGGCCCCGCCGGTGATGGTGATTGAGTTGTTGGCGGAGTTGGCCGTCGCCAGCGCCATGACCGAGTTGTTCGACGCCGTCAGGCTGGAGTTCCCGACCTGGCCGGCGAAGGCCGGGCCGTTCAGGGCGACGGTCATGTTGGTCGTGTTGGAGGCCGAGATGCTCGCGGAGTTCGACTGGTTGTTCAGGACCGCGAACTGGCCGGAGGTGTCGCCGTTGTTGCTGGTCTGGGCCGAGGCCCCGGCCGGGACGACGAACTGGGCGCCCGCGCTGGCGTTCAGCGCGTTGATCGCGGCGTTGCCCGTGGCCTGGGCCACCGAGCTGTTGCCGTTGACCGAGAAGCTCGACGCGTTGGCGTTCGGCTCGGAGTAGCCGATCGTCGCGGTCACCTGGGCCGTGACGCTGCCGGAGCTCGACTGGTTGTTCGACAGCGCCGCCGTGCCGCCGTTGGTCGCGCCCGCGCCCAGGGTCAGGGAGTTGTTGGCGCGGTTCTGGTCGGCCTCGGCGAAGGTGGTGTTGCCGTTGAGGGTGACGGTGCTGTTGTTCGTCGAGGTGGTGCCGGTCAGGCCGACGTTGTCGCTCTGGCCGATGGTGGTCTGGGCGACCGCCGTGATGTTCCCCGTGCCGACCTGGTCGTTCGACAGGGCCGCGTCGCCGGTGGTGATGCCGTTGGCCTGCGCCGTGTCGGTCACCCAGCTGCCCGAGGCGGCCTCGTAGTTGGCCGTGGCGGAGGCGTCGATGGTGTTGGTGACGTCGTTGCCGACGGCCAGGGCCAGGTTGGTGTCGTTGGACATGTCGACGTTCGACGTCCAGACCATGCCGATCGCCGCCACCGTTTCCGAGGAGGTGGCCGTCACCGGCGCGGAGGCGATCTGCAGCGAATAGAGCGCCGTCGTCGCCGCGTGGCCGCCGGCGCTGTTGTTGGTCGCGTCGGTCACCGCCAGGGTCAGGATGTTCGTCGCCGAGTTGGACTGTGCGGCTGCCTGCGCCGTATCGCCCGAAACCTTGATCGTGGAGCCCTGGGTCAGGACGGTCACGTCGTTGGTCGGGACGGTCGTCGCCACCAGGAACAGGGCGCTGTTGTCGGCGACGAGGCCGGCGTTGCTGTTCTGGACGTTGCCGAGGGCGTAGTCGGCGACCGCCTGGGCGTAGAACTGGGCCGCGGCGCCCTGTTCGAGCAGGTCGAGGCTGGTCAGGGTCGCGACCACGCCGGAAGCCGCCAGGCTGTTGGTCGCCACGTTGCCGAGCGCCTGGGCGCTGGAGCTGTCGTTCTGGATGCTCACCGTCGAGGAGGCGAAGCTCGGCTCCGTCATGGTGATCGCCGTCGTCGCCGTGGCCCTGGCGGAGGCGCCGGTCAGCCTCTGGTCGTTCTCGAGGCCGGCGGTGGCGTTGAGGTCCGCCCCCGGGTTCAGGGTCAGGCTGTTGGTGGCCCGGTTGATCGTCGACTGGGCTCCGTTGGAGTTGCCGTCGAAGACCAGGGTGCTGTTGTCGACGGCGCCGGCCGAGCCGAACACGGATCCCGCCGCATCGCTGTTGCCGATGGTCAGGTCGGCGGTGCTGTCGATCGAGGGCCCGAACGGCGCCCGCTGCACGTTGGCGACGGCGAAGTCCGCGAGGGCGTTGTCGATGTTCACCACCGCGCCGGCCGCGCCGTAACCGCTGCCCAGGGTGGCGCCCGAGCCGCCGGCCTTCAGGCTGTTGGCCGCGGTGTTGAGCCCGACCTCGGCCAGGTTCACGTTCGACTTCGCCTCCACGGTGGAGTTGGCGACCAGCAGGTCGGCCAGGACCGCGCTGGTGGCGGTCGCCGTGGCGGTCACGTTCGCGTTGGTCTCCTGATCGGAGAGCAGGGCGGCGGTTTCGCCGGTGGAGTTGGTGACCGCCAGCGCGATGCCGTTGGTCGCCTGGTTGCCCTGGACCGTGGCCTGGTTCTGGTTGTTGTCGAGGGTCTCGGTCGAGCCGGTGATGCTGTCGACGTTGGTCGCGACCACCGTGCCGTTCTCGATCGCCGTCGTGGCGTTGCTGTTCGCGGACAGCGCGCCCGCCTGCACCTGCAGGTTCTGGACGGCGAGGTCGCCCGTCGCCGAGGAGTTGGTGATGCCGCCGTAGCTGGCGCCCTGGCTGTCCGTAGGCACGGGCCCAATGGCGCCGGTGGCCGAGCCGCCGGTCAGCGACAGCTGGTTGGTGGCCGAATTGCCGTTGGCCGCGGCGCTGTAGGTGTTGCCGCTGGCGGCCAGGGTCGAGCGGGCGACCGCCTCGCCGGTGTTGACGATGACGCCGGCGCCGTCACTTCCCTGGTTGGCCGCCACGTTGGCGCCGCTCATCTGCAGGCTCTGGACCGCTGCGGAGGCGTCGAAGCTCTGCACCGCCAGGGTCAGGAGGTTGCTGGCGGTGTTGTCGGAGGCCGTCGC
>DASZVW010000166.1:0-1887 GCA_035546895.1 Polyangia bacterium | reverse complement strand
GAAGGCCTCGCTGGCGGACCTGGAGGCGCTCCCCGTCCCCGGCACGCCGCCCGGGACGCCGCCCGCGCGCGTGGGCGACGTGGCGCTGGTGCGGCTCACCGAGGACCTGCAGACGGGCCTGGCCGACCTCGGCGGCGTGCGCGCGGTGGGCGGCGTGGTGGTGGCCCGGCGCGACGCCGACATCGCGGCGCTCGTGGCGGCGGTGAAGCAGACGATCGCCCGCGAGGCCCGCAAGCTCCCCCACCGGGCCGCCGATCCACGGCGGCTCGACTCGGGCGCGGCGGCCGACATCCACGTCACCACCACCTACGACCGCTCCGACCTGGCCACCCGCGTGCGGGCGACGCTGCTGCGCGCGCTCGGCGAGGAGGTGGGGATGGTCGTCCTGGTCATCCTCCTCTTTCTCCTCTCGGCGCGCAGCGCGCTGGTCCCGCTGGCCACGCTGCCGGCGGTCCTGCTGCTGACCTTCGGCGCCATGTGGGTGCTGGGCGTGCCGGCGACCATCATGAGCCTGGGCGGCATCGGGATCGCGCTGGGGATGGCCGTCGACGCCGACATCGTGGCGCTGGAGGCCTCGCACCGGCGCCTCGAGACCGTCCCCGCCGGCGCGCCGGCCGCCGAGCGCCGGGCGAAGCTCACCGACGCCGCCCAAGCGTTCGCGCCGGCCATCCTGACGGCGCTGCTCATCACCGCGCTCTCGTTCCTGCCGGTGCTGGCCTTCTCCGGCGAGACCGGGCGCTTGCTGCGCCCGCTGGCGATCACCAAGACGATCGTGGTGCTGGCGGCCGCCGCGGTGACGCTAACGCTGGGCCCCGCGCTGCGCGATCGCCTGCTGCGCGGCCGCGTGGTCGCCGAGCTCGACAACCCGCTCACCCGCACGCTGGTGCGGCTCTACCGGCCGTTCGTCCACTTCGCGCTCCGGCGGCCGGCCTTCACGCTGGCGACGGCGGGCCTGGTGCTCCTCTCCGTCTTCCCGCTCCTGCCCCGCCTCGGCAGCGAGTTCCTCCCCCGCGTCGAGGAGGGGGACCTCTTCTACATGCCGACCACGCTGCCCGGCGTGCCGCCCGAGCAGGCCGCCTTCCAGCTCTACTGGCAGGACCACGCCATGAGCCAGTTCGGCGAGGTGGAGACGGTGTTCGGCAAGGTGGGGCGCGCCGACACCGGCACCGACCCGGCGCCATATTCGATGGCCGAGACGATCGTCCGCCTGCGCCCGCGCGCCGAGTGGCCGAAGCTGCCGCGCCGGCGCTGGTACTCCGGCTGGGCGCCGGCGCCGCTCAAGGCGCTGCTGCGCCCGCTCTGGCCCGAGGAGGCCGCGCGCACGACCGCGGAGCTGACCGCCGCGCTCGACGCGGCGGTGCGGCTGCCGGGCTGGACCGGCGCCTGGACCGCGCCCGCGCGCGCCCGGATGGACATGATGGCCACCGGCGTGCGGACGCCGGTCGGGATCCGCGTGGTCTCGCCCGATCCGGCGCGGCTCGACGTGCTGGGGGCGGCGGTGCGCGCCCGCGTCGCCGCCCTCCCCGGCACCAAGAGCGCGCTCTACGAGTCGCTGGGGGGCGAGACCTGGCCGACGCTGGACGCCGATCCGGCCGCCCTGGCCCGCGCCGGCGTCGATCCGGCGACCGTCCGCGCCGCCGTCGACCTGCTGACCACCGGCGGGCAGCTCGGCGAGCTCGAGCAGGACGGGCGCCGGCTGCGCGTGCGGCTCCTCCCCGAGCCGCCCGACGTCCGCCCGCGCGGCCTCGCCGACGAGCTGCGCGCCGTCACCGTGCGGGCGCCGGCCGGTGCCGCCGGACCGACGCAGCCGGTCCCGCTCGCCCTGCTCGGCCGCGCCGCCTACGTCCGCCGCCCCGCCGCGCTCCGCACCGACCACGGCGAGCTGTG
>DASZVW010000165.1:0-3498 GCA_035546895.1 Polyangia bacterium | reverse complement strand
CCCCCCCCCCCCCGGGCCCACCCCACGCGACGAGAGCCGGTCCCGGATCCTGCTCGGCCGACAAGTCTCCGGCGGGCAAAGCCCGCCTTCGATCAACGAGGAAGATCGGAGAGGATAGGGGCGTGGGCTGTCTGATCGTCGGGGTCCTGAACGTCACGCCGGATTCATTTTCGGATGGGGGGCGGTTCGACTCGGTCGAGGGGGCGGTCGAGGCGGGCGTCAGGATGGTGGAAGGGGGGGCGGACTGGATCGACGTCGGCGGGGAATCGACGCGGCCGAAGGCGGTGCCGGTCCCCGAGGACGAGGAGCGGGCGCGGGTGGTGCCGGTGATTGAAGGACTGCGGGGCCGGCTGTCGGCGGGGGTCCGGATCTCGATCGACACCTACAAGGCGGGGACGGCGCGGGCGGCGCTGGCGGCGGGGGCGGGCGTGGTCAACGACGTCTCGGGGGGACGGCTCGAGCCGGCGATCCTGGGCGTGGCGGCGGCGGCGGGGGCGGCGATCGTGCTCGGCCACCTGCGCGGCGCGCCGGCCACGATGATGGACGGGATCTCGTTCTCGGACGTCGTCGCCGAGGTGGGCGGCGAGCTGGCGGAGCGGGTGGCGGCGGCGCGGGCGGCGGGGTGCCGGGAGATCTGGGCGGATCCGGGGATCGGGTTCGGCAAGCGGATCGAGCACAACCTGGCGCTCCTGCGCGCGCTGCCGGCGCTGCGCGCGCGGGCCGGCGTCCCGCTGATGGTGGGCGTGTCGCGCAAGGCGTTCATCGGGCAGCTCACGGGCAAGCCGGCCGGCGAGCGGCAGTTCGGGACGGCGGCGGCGGTGACGGCGGCGATCCTGGGCGGGGCGGCGGCGGTGCGGGTCCACGACGTCGGGGCGGCGCGCGACGTGCGGGCTGTCGCGGAAGCCCTGGTCCGTGATTAAACTTCGGAGAACCCATGGGGAACGAGAAGAGACACCTGTTCGGGACCGACGGCATCCGCGGGGTCGCCAACCGCGACCCGATGACGGCTGAGATGGCGCTCCGCCTCGGGCAGGCGGTGGCGCAGCGCTTTCGCCACGAGGACCGCCCGGGGCGGATCGTGATCGGCAAGGACACCCGCCTCTCGGGCTACATGCTGGAGAGCGCCATGCAGGCGGGGATCGTCTCCGCCGGCGCCGACGTCATGCTGGTGGGGCCGCTGCCGACGCCCGGCATCGCCTTCATCACCTGGTCGATGCGCGCCGACGCCGGGGTGGTCATCAGCGCCTCGCACAACCCGTATCAGGACAACGGCATCAAGATCTTCGCCGCCGACGGGTTCAAGCTCCCCGACGACGTGGAGGCCGACATCGAGCGGCGGATGGAGATCATCGGCTCCGGCAACGACGGCGCGCGCGCCGCGCCGGACGCCATCGGCAAGGCGGTCCGCATCGACGACGCCGTGGGCCGCTACGTGCAGTTCCTGAAGCAGACCTTCCCCAAGGAACGGACGCTCGACGGGATCAAGATCGTCGTCGACTGCTCGAACGGCGCCGCCTACCAGGTGGCGCCGCAGGTGTTCGCCGAGCTGGGGGCCGAGGTGATCGAGCTGAACGTCTGGCCCGACGGCCGGAACATCAACTACGACTGCGGCGCGCTCCACCCCGAGGTGATGGCCGAGGAGGTGCGGCAGTCGGGCGCCGCGCTGGGGGTGGCGCTGGACGGCGACGCCGACCGCCTCATCCTCGCCGACGAGAAGGGGAACATCATCGACGGCGACCAGGTGATGGCCATCCTGGGGACGCGCCTGCTCGAGCAGCGGCAGCTCCCCGAGGAGACGGTGGTGGCCACGGTGATGTCCAACCTGGGGCTCGAGCGGGCCCTGGCCGCCAAGGGGGGGAAGCTGCTGCGCACGGCGGTCGGCGACCGCTACGTGGTGGAGGCGATGCGCGAGCGGGGGCTGTCGCTGGGGGGCGAGCAGTCGGGGCACATCATCTTCCTCGAGCACGCCACCACCGGCGACGGCATCGTGGCGGCGCTGCGCGTGCTCGACGTGATGGTCGCCGAGGGGCGGCCGCTCTCGGAGCTGTCGCGGGCGATGACCCGCTACCCGCAGGTGCTGCTCAACTTCGCGGTGGCCAAGAAGCGGCCGTTCGAGGAGATGCCGGCGGTGCAGAAGGTGATCGCCGCGGTCGAGAAGGACCTGGGCGCCGACGGGCGGGTGGTGGTCCGCTACTCCGGGACCGAGTCGAAGGCGCGGGTGATGATCGAAGGGACCGACGAGGCCGGCATCCGCGCCCGGGCCGACGAGATCGCCGAAGCGCTCAAGCAAGAGCTCGCGCGCCGATGATCCGCCTCTACGTCAACGTCGACCACGTGGCCACGCTGCGCCAGCAGCGGGGCACGCGCTACCCCGACCCGGTGGCCGCGGCGACGCTGTGCGAGCTGGCGGGGGCCGACGGCATCACCGTCCACCTGCGCGAGGACCGCCGGCACGTCCAGGACCGCGACGTGCGGGTCCTCAAGGAGACGGTGCGCGGCGTCCTCAACCTGGAGATGGCCGCCACCGACGAGATGCTGCGCATCGCGCGCGAGGTGAAGCCCGACTTCTGCACCCTGGTCCCCGAGCGGCGCGAGGAGCGCACCACCGAGGGGGGCCTGCAGGTGGCGCCGGGCGGCCAGGTCGAGAAGGTGGCGCGGGGGCTGGCCGAGGCGGGGATCGGCGTCAGCCTGTTCATCGATCCCGAGCCGCGGGTGGTGGAGGCCTCGGCCCGGCTGGGCGCCGGCACGGTCGAGCTCCACACCGGCGACTACTGCCTGGCGCCGGCGCGCGGGCCCGAGGCGGCCAAGCAGCTCCAGCGGCTCGAGCTGGCGGCGCGGGCGGCGCAGCAGGCGGGCGTGCGCCTGGGGGCCGGCCACGGGCTCGACTACGCCACCCTGGCGCCGGTGGTGGGGCTGCCGGGGCTCGAGGAGCTGAACATCGGCCACGGGCTGGTCGCCCGCGCCGTGATGCTGGGGATGCGCGCCGCGGTGGAAGAGCTGCGCGCGGTGATCGCGGCCGGCGCCGGAGGGTGACGGTGATCGGTTTCCCGCTGGTCCTGACGGCAGCGGAGATGCGCGCGGCCGACGCCGCGGTGGCGCGCGCGCTGGGCGTGCCGACGGCGCGGCTCATGGAGAGCGCCGGCCGCGGGGTGGCGGAGATCGTCCGGCACGAGCTGGGCGGCGCGCCGGGGGAGGTGGCGATCGTCTGCGGCGCCGGCTCGAACGGCGGCGACGGGTTCGTGGCCGCCCGCCACCTGGCCGAGGCGGGCGCGCGCGTCCGCGTGCTCCTGGCGGCGCCGCGGAGCAAGGTCCAGGGGGACGCCTTGCAGGCGCTGGGGGCGCTGGAGGCGATCGGCGGCGTCCCGCTCGAGGACGGCAGCGGCTGGACCGAGCCGGCGGCCTGGCGGGCGCGGCTCGTCGGGGCGCGCGTGGTCGTCGACGCCATCTTCGGCACCGGGTTCCGCGGCCCCCTCGCGGGGGTCGCCGCGGCGGCGCTCG
>DASZVW010000164.1:0-1566 GCA_035546895.1 Polyangia bacterium | reverse complement strand
GTCATGAAGCTGGTGGAGATCATCCGCGGCCTGGCCACCGCCGACGCGACGTACGAGGTGACGCGCGCGCTGGCCGAGCGGCTCGGCAAGCAGACGGTAGTCTCACGCGACATCCCCGGCTTCATCGTCAACCGGGTGCTGATGCCGATGCTGAACGAGTCCTGCTTCGCGCTCTACGAGGGGATCGGCAGCATCGAGGACATGGACGTCGCCATCCAGCTCGGCCTCAACCACCCGATGGGGCCGTTCTCGCTGATGGACCTCATCGGCCTCGACACCACGCTCTCGATCCTGGAGGTCCTGCACCGCGACCTCGGCGATCCGAAGTACCGCCCCTGCCCGCTCCTGCGCCAGTACGTGGCCGCCGGCTGGCTGGGGCGCAAGACCGGGCGCGGCTTCTACCACTACCCGCCGGCCGCGCAGAGCTCGGGGCCCATCCGGGCGGAGCGGGCCGGTTGAGCGGCGCGGGCGCGCCGCGGGCGCTGGTCGAGCGCGAGGGGGCGATCGCGCTCCTCAGCGTCAACCGGCCGGAGGCGCGCAACGCGCTCGACGCCGAGACGCTCGACGCGCTCCACGACGCCATCGTGGCGCTGGAGCACGACGGGGCCGTCCGCTGCGTGATCCTGACCGGCGCCGGCGACAAGGCGTTCGCGGCCGGCGCCGACATCAAGGCGATGGCCGCCGCCGATCCGGCCGGCGCCGAGCTGCTGGTCGACCACGCGCACCGCCTCGGCGATCTGCTGGAGGCCTCGCGGCTGCCGGTGATCGCCGCCGTGCACGGCTTCGCGCTGGGCGGCGGGTTCGAGCTGGCGCTGGCCTGCGACTTCATCTACGCCGCGCGCGGCGCCAACGTCGGCTTCCCCGAGGTCGGCCTGGGGGTCATCCCCGGGATGGGCGGCACGCAGCGGCTGGTGCAGCGGATCGGCGTGGCGCGCGCGCGTGAGCTCATCTACACCGGGCGGCTGCTCGACGCCGAGGCCGCCGCGCGGATGGGCGTGGTCAACGAAGTGGTCGAGCGGGCCGAGCTGCTGCCGCGGGTCCGCGCGGTGGCCGCCGAGATCGCCGCCCGCGCGCCGCTGGCGGTCGCCGCCGCCAAGCGGGCCATCCGCCGCGGCGCCGACCAGCCGCTCGACGCCGGGATCGCCCTCGAGCGCCAGATCTTCGCCTCGCTGTTCGCCTCTCACGACCAAAAGGAGGGGATGCGTGCTTTTCTCGAGAAGCGCGCCCCCGTGTGGACCGGACGATGAACTTCCAGCTCTCCCCCGAACAACAGATGATCCGCGACACCGCCCGCGATCTGGCGGCGCGCGAGATCGCCCCTCAGGCCGCCGAGATCGACCGGACGCACGCGTTCCCGCGCCAGCTGTTCGCGCGGCTCGGCGAGCTGGGGCTGCTCGGCGTCATGGTCCCCGAGAAGTTCGGCGGCGCCGGGATGGACGCGCTGTCGTACGCGCTGGCGCTCGAGGAGATCGCGCGCGCCTGCGCCTCGACCGCGGTGGCCATGTCGGTGCAGAGCTCGCTGGTGCTGGCGCCGATCCTGAAGGAAGGGACCGACGCCCAGCGCGC
>DASZVW010000163.1:0-4473 GCA_035546895.1 Polyangia bacterium | reverse complement strand
AACACCTTGACCGTGTTCTCCCCCTTGACCCCCGACATCGCCTCCTCGACGTTGTCGGAGATCATCTGCGAGAAGTTGAAGATGACGCCGGGGAAGGCCTCGTTGAGCTCGCGCGAGAGGTCCTCGGTCATCGACTCCTTGGTCACGCCGCGCGGCCACTCCTTGGAGGGCTGGAGCGGCGCGAACAGCTCGATGTTGTAGAAGCCGGAGACGTCGGTGCCGTCGTCCGGGCGCCCGAGCTGCGAGACGACGTGGGTCACCTCGGGCCGCGATCGGCGGGCGAGGTCGCAGGTCCCCTCCTTGGGGCACCCCAGGATCACCGCCCGCATCCGCCCCACGTACTTCGACGACTGCTCGAGCGAGATCGAGGTCGGCAGCGTGGCGCGGATCCAGAAGTTCCCCTCCTCGAGCTTGGGCATGAACTCGCGGCCCAGGAACCCCGCCGAGACCAGGGCGCCGACGATGATGACGCCGCCGATGCCGACCGCCAGCTTCTGCCGGCGGAGCGCGAAGTCGAACAGCGGCAGGTAGAACTTCTTGAGCCCGCGCATGAGCCAGTTGTCGTGCTCGTGGTCGCCCAGCGTGCCGACCTTGAGCCCGCGCTCGGCCAGCACCGGCGTCAGCGTGAGCGAGAGGACGATGGCCCCGCCGATGGCGAAGGCGTAGGTGTGCGCCATCGGCGAGAAGATCACCCCCGAGACCCCCGACAGCGTGAACAGCGGGATGAAGGCCACCGCGATGATCAGCGTCGAGGAGAACATCGGCGGCCCCACCTCGCCGGCCGCCAGCAGGATCCGCTCGATGGCGTTCCGCTTGCCGGGCGCCGCCAGGTGGCGGAACACGTTCTCCATCACGATGACCGTGGAGTCGACGACGATCCCGAAGTCGACCGCCCCCAGCGAGATCAGATTGGCCGGCGTCCCGGTGGTGACCATCCCGATGAAGGCCACCATCAGCGCCAGCGGGATGTTGAGCGCGGTGATGAGCGCCGCCTTCCCGTGCCCCAGGAACAGCCACAGCACCACCGCCACCAGCACCATGCCGATGACCAGGTTCTCCAGCACCGTGTGGGTGGTCAGCTTCACCAGCGTGGCGCGGTCGTAGTAGGGCTCGATCGACATCCCCGGCGGCAGCACGTGGAGCTTGTTGATGGTGTCGACCCGCTCGTGCACCGAGGCCAGCGTCTTCAGCGAGTCGCCGCCGTAGCGCATGAGCACCGTCCCCTGCACCACGTCGGGCTCCAGGTCCTTGCCCACGATCCCCAGGCGCGGCGCGTGCCCCACCGTCACGGTGGCCACGTCGCGGACGCGCACCGGCGTGCCTTTCTGCGCGCTCAGGACCACGTCGCGGATGTCGGCCAGCGAGTGGATGATGCCGATGCCGCGCACGTCGTACGACTGCTCGCCGATGGTGAGGCGCTGCCCGCCCACGTTCTGGTTCGAGGCCGAGAGCGCGTTCACCAGCTGGCTGAGCGTCAGCCCGTGCCCCTTCAACCGATAGGGGTCGACCTCGACGTGGTACTCCTTGGTCTCGCCGCCGAAGCCGACCACGTCGATGACCCCCGGCGCCTGGCGGAACTGCCGCTCCAGGATCCAGTCCTGGGCCGTCTTGAGGTCGGCCAGCGAGTACCCCTCGCCGCGCACCACGTAGCGGAAGATCTCGCCGATGGCGCTCCAGGGGGAGAGCTGCGGCGCCATCCCCGGCGGCAGGTTGATGAAGCCGAGCCGGTTCAGCACCCGCTGCTGGGCGGTGTGGTAGTCGGCGTTCCAGGTGAAGTAGCACTTCACGTCCGAGAGCCCGAACAGCGACTGCGAGCGGATGTGGTCGAGATCGATCATCCCGTTGAGCCCGTTCTCGAGCGGGATGGTCACGTAGCGCTCGACCTCCTCGGCGCTCCAGCCGGTCGGCTGGGTGATGATCTCGATCATCGGCGCCACCGGGTTGGGGTAGGCCTCGATGTCGAGCTGCTGGTAGCAGTAGAGCCCCAGCGCCAGCAGGCCGAGCGCGAAGATCACCACGAAGGCCGGCATCCGGAGGACGAAGCGAACGATCCGCGGAATCATCGGCTGTCTCCTCTCGTCACAGCATCCCCGACAGCAAGATGGCCCCGGAGGTCACGACCTTTTCCCCCGCCTCGAGGCCGTGGTTGATGGGGATCATCGTGGTCCCCTCCTCGTCGCCGGTGGCGACCACCCGGCGCACGAAGCGCCGCCGCCCGTCGGGCGCCGTCCCCTGCTCGACGAACACCACCGTCTGGTCGGCCAGCCGGAGGACCGAGGTGACCGGCACCGCCAGCGCGGTGACGCCGGCGACGGCGATGGTGACGGTGGCGTACATCTCCGGCTTGAGCTTCCGGGCCGGGTTCTCCACCTCGCAGCGGACGCGCGCCGTGCGCGCCGTGGGGTCGAGCAGGTCCGAGATCCAGTCGACGACGCCGGTGAACGTCTGGTCCGGGTAGGCGATCACCTTGATGGTGACCTTGGCCCCCTGCTTGACGCGCGGCAGATCCATCTCGAACACGTCGGCCAGCACCCAGACCCGATCCAGCTCGCCCACCGTGAACAGCTCCTGCGCCGCGCCGCCCGAGTACTGCCCCTGCACCTCGGCGCCCGGGTTCACGCTGCGGGCGATCACCTCCCCCTCGATCGGCGCCCGCAGCACGAACTCCTGGGTGACGGCGTCGGTGTCGCCCCGCCGGAACAGGCGCGCCTTCTGCTTCGAGCGCTCCATCTCCGCCTTGGCCTTGCCGTAGCTGTCCTCGGCCGCCTCGAAGTCCTTCTGCGATCCCGCGTGGGCCTCGTAGAGCTCCTTCTGGCGCTGGAAGTCGTGCTGGGTGGCGGTCAGCTCGGCCTCCGCCTTGCCGAGATCGGCGAAGGCGTTGCCGACGTCGGGCGACTGGATCGCGCACAGCGGCCCCCCCTTCTTCACCCGCTCGCCGGGGTCGGCGAGGATGCGCGACACCCTCCCCGTCACCGGCGAGTAGATGTGGGCCACACGCAGGTCGTCGAAGGTGACCTTGCCGCTGGTGACGATGTCGTTGCCGACCGACTCGACCGCCACCGTCCGCACGGTGATGTGGCCGTCGGCGATCTGCTGGTCGGTCAACCAGACCTCGCCGTTCGGCGGTTGCGGCGCGGCCGGCCCGGCCGGTCCCCCCCGGCAGGCCGACAGGAGGCAGATCACACCCACCAGCGGGGCGCGCCGTGCGGCGGCGCACGCTCTGGCTGTGGGAGGGATCGGACGCATGGCCCGGGCGCGGCGTCGGACGTCGGCCCCGGTGACTGGTGTCACGGGCCTCTATATCCCCGATTTAGAAGTTGAACGCCAGCGCCACGCCGACCCGGGTCACGCCCCGCGCGGCGTCGGCGACGTCGGCCCCGATCGGGCGCGGCGTTCCGGCGGCCCCGGGCTGCACCATCGGCGGCTCCGCCGTCGGCCCCTGGCCGTCGAGCGCCACCTGGATGTCGACCTTGAGCGCCACCGACGGCAGCGGCCGGTAGTCGATCCCGCCCCGCAGGTAGCCGCGCGCCGGCGAGGGCGCCTCCGGCGCCAGCTGGCCCGGGCCGGTGATGGTGGGCGGGTTGTAGTTGTAGGCGGACATCTGGCTGCGCGGGTCGACGTTCTCGTAGCCGGCGAAGAGCAGCAGCTCGGCGGCCGACTCGGGCGCCGCCAGGTGCACCAGGTCGTAACCCGCCTGCACGTAGAAGCCCTGCCCGCGCGCGGGGACGGCGCTCTGCCCGAGCAGCCCCAGGTAGTCGTTCACCAGGTACGAGTTGACGATGTAGAGGCGCGCGTACTCGGCGGTGAGATCGAGACCGTGGTTGTGATAGCGCAGGTCGGCCTCGGCGATCCCGGCGCGCAGGCCGGAGAGCGCGGCGATCCCGTGGCTGGCCCCGCCCACGTAGCCGCCGCCGCCCACCCTCAGGCCGGGCGGCAGATCGTCGAGCTCGATCCGGCCGGCGACGGCGGCGTCGTGCACCGCGATGGTGGCGCCGTCGCCGCGGCCGCCCCACAGCGGCGCCTCGGCGGCGAACCCGCTGCCGTCGAGGCCGCTCATCACGGCGCCCTGGTAGCGGAGGCCCGGCACCACCTCGCCGAAGATCCCCACCCCCAGCTCGCGCCAGACCGAGGGGGCGATCAACTGATCGGTGAGCGGGCGATCGACCGTCAGGTAGCTGGTCGGCGCCGGCGCCAGGTTGCCGAGGCCGACCGGGACGATGAGCAGGCCGGCCCGAAAACCCAGCGCCCGGACGGCCGAGACCTCGACCAGCGCCTGCTGCATCCCCGCCCGCGTGCCGTCCTCCACCTGGACCGCGGCGGCGAGGCGGACGTTCTCGTTCGGGTGGTGCTCGACGGAGAGCGCGGCCAGCGGCAGCCGGGCGGTGGCGTTCGAGTCGCTGTCGAGGAACAGCTGCGCCTCGCCGTAGGCACCGACCTTGGTGCGGCTGGCGAAGGTGTCGAGCGGCGACGGTG
>DASZVW010000162.1:0-3497 GCA_035546895.1 Polyangia bacterium | reverse complement strand
CGATCGGCCGGCCGATGAAGACGGTCCACCAGAGCGCGCGCGAGGTCCCGGTGATCGCCGAGGTCGACGTGCTGGTGGTCGGCAGCGGGCCGGGCGGGCTGGGCGCCGCGCTGGGGGCTGCGCGGGCCGGCGTCGACACCATGGTGGTCGAGCGCTTCGGCTGCCTGGGCGGCAACATCACGGTGGTCGGCGTGGAGAGCCTGGCCTGGTACCGGCGCGAGAAGACCGTCGACAGCGAGGGGATCGGCGTCGAGCTCGAGCAGCGGGCCAAGGCGATGGGCGCCACCACCCCCGAGGTGCAGTCGAGGAGCGAGGCGATCAACGCCGACATGTTCAAGGTGGTCGCCGACCGGGTGATCGCCGAGGCCGGCGTGCGGCCGCTGCTGCACGCGGTGGCCATCGACGCCGTGATGGAGGGGGACGCCTTGCGCGGGATCGTCGTCCACAGCAAGTCGGGGCGCGGCGCCATCCTGGCCAGGCGGATCGTCGACGCCTCGGGCGACGCCGACCTCGCCTTCCACGCCGGCGCCCCCGTCCGGATGACCGCCAGGGAGCGGATGCTGCCGGTGACGGTGATGTTCTCGGTGAGCGGCGTCGACAAGACGCGCTTCCTCGACCACGTGGCGGCCAACCCCACGACCTACAAGGACTGGGGGCTCCACTGGGACGTGCAGAAGGGGGGCAAGGAGGACGACCTCTTCAGCCCCTACCTCGAGAAGCCGTTCGCGCAGGCGCGGGCCAGCGGCGTGATCCCGCCGGGCCTGAAGAGCATCGGCGGCACCTGGAGCACCATCACCGATTCGGGCGAGGCCACCTACCTCAACATGATCCACCTCACCGGCTACGACGGGACCGACGTCTGGGATCTGACCCGCGGCGAGATCGAGGGGCGCGCGCAGTCGATGCAGGCGATCGCGGCGCTCAACCACTTCGCGCCCGGGTTCGAGAAGGCGCGGCTGCGGACGTTCGGGATGACCATCGGCGTGCGCGACACCCGCAAGATCGAGGGGCGCTACGACCTCACCGAGCACGACGTGCGCAACCAGGCGCGGTTCGCCGACTCGATCGGCATCTTCCCGGAGTTCATCGACGGCTACGGCGTGCTGGTGCTCCCCACGACCGGGCGCTACTTCGAGATCCCCTACGGCGTGCTGCTGCCGAAACGGGTGGAGAACCTGCTGGTGGCCGGGCGCTGCGTGGCCGGCGACGAGATCTCGCACGCCGCCGTGCGGAGCATGATGTGCTGCACGGTGACCGGCCAGGGGGCCGGCGTGGCGGCGGCGGTGTCGATCAAGGACGGCGTCGGCCTGCGCGAGCTGGACGTGGGGCACCTGCAGGCCGAGCTGCTCCGCCAGAAGGTCCGGATCCACTGACCGGGCGTCGCTACATCCAGCCGCGCCGCTTGAACCACCAGAGCGGCAGGAGCCCGGTGACCACGATGAGCGCCAGCGCGAACGGGTAGCCGAAGGTCCAGTGCAGCTCGGGCATCACGCGGAAGTTCATCCCGTAGATGCCGGCCACCAGCACCGGCGGGATCCCCACCACCGAGGCGATGGTCAGCGTCTTCACGATGTCGTTCTGCTCGATGTTGATGAAGCCGAGCGTGGCGTCGAGCAGGAACTGCACCTTGCCCGCCAGGTGCGACTGGTAGTCGGTCAGCGAGGCGACGTCGCCCCGGATGGCCTGCAGGCGGGCGGCGTTCGGCGCCGGCGCCCCCGCGATCCCGCTCTCCATCAGGTAGCCGGCGATCCGCCCGAGGCCGAGCAGCTCGTCGCGGAGGCGCGAGATCTCGGCGGCGGCGTCGCCGATCCGGCGCAGCGAGACGCCGAGCTTCTGGGCCGGCTTGCCGCGCCCGCCGCCGCCACGGAAGACGGCGCGCGCCAGGGTGTCGCACTCGCCGCCGGTGTGCTCGAGCGCGTCGGCGGCGCGGTCGACGATCAGCTCGAGGATGAGGAGCAGCGCCTCGGCGGCCGACTTGGGGGGCGCTGCGGCCGCCTGCGCGTGCGCGGCGTCGAACGAGGCGAGCGCGCCGAAGCGGACGGTGACCAGCACGCGCGGCGAGAGCACGAACCCCACCGGCTCGATCGCCAGGTCGCCTTCGGCGGTGGCGGCGACCAGCGGCGCCGACAGGTAGAACGAGCCCCCCTCGAACCCCAGCCGGCTGCTCGACTCGATCTCGCTCACCTGGCTGCGGGTAGGGACGCGCAGGCCGGTGGCCGCGCGGACGCGCGCGAGCTCCTCGGCGGTCGGCTCGCGCAGGTCGATCCAGAGCGCGGCGCCCGGCTCCCCCGGCGGTTGGGTCAGGATCATCGCGGCGGCGCTACTCTACCTCCGACCGCGGCCGAGCCCGGAGCGGGGATGCGCGCGTCAGAGATCGTCGCCCGGCTCGCTGCCGTCGTCGCCGGCGGGGGCCGCGTCGCGCGGCCCGGGCGCGCCCGACTCCGGCTGGAACTCGACCGGGACGTCCGTCTCGGCCTGGCCTTCCGCCCCCGGCGCCGCGACGCCGGGCGCCTGCTTCTCGCCTGAAAACGGGTCCATCACCCCGAACGTAGAAATGGATCGGGCCGGCGCAAGCTCGACGGCGCGCGGCCGGGCTCATCCGGATCGATTACGCTTCACGCCGATGCCGAACCGCGCCGAGCCGCCCGCCGCCTCCAAGGTCCCCCAGGTCACGCTGGCCTTCTGGGTCATCAAGCTGCTGGCCACCACCGTCGGCGAGACCGGCGGCGACGCGGTGTCGATGACGCTCGATCTCGGCTACGCCGCCGCCAGCCTCATCTACCTCGCCTTCTTCGCCGGCGCCCTGGCGGTCCAGGTCTCGGCGCGGCGCTACCGGCCGTTCGCTTACTGGGCGGTGGTGGTGGCCACCACCACCGTGGGGACCACGCTCTCCGACTACCTCGACCGCACCGTCGGGCTCGGCTACGTCAAGTCGTCGCTGGTGCTCTTCCTCGGCGTCCTGGCGGTCCTCTTCGCCTGGCGGCGCCTCCGCGGCCGGGTGCTGTTCGAGGGGATCGCCGACCGGCGCGACGAGATCTTCTACTGGCTGACCATCCTGGTCTCCAACACGCTGGGGACGGCGCTGGGCGACTTCGTGGCCACCACCGCCGGGCTGGGGTTCGAGCACGGCACGCTGCTGTTCGGCGGCCTGCTGGCGCTGGTGGCCGCCGGGAGCTTCTGGGTCAAGGCGGTCCCGACGGCCGCCTACTTCTGGGCGGCCTACGTGCTCTCGCGGCCGTTCGGCGCCACACTCGGCGATCTGCTGACCAAGCCGCGCGAGGAAGGGGGGCTCTCGCTCGGCCGGATCGCGGCCTCGCTGGTGATCGTGGCGGCGATGGTCGTGGGGATCCTGCTGGTGTCGCGGCGCGAGCGGGCGCGCGCGGCCGCCCGCTGAGCCGGCGCGCTTCCTCGCCGGGCGCGGCCGGGGCAAAATGCCGGGGCCCCATGCGCGGCCGCCGATCGCTCCTCTCGCTCCTGGCGGCCGCCGGGCTGGCGCT
>DASZVW010000161.1:0-14548 GCA_035546895.1 Polyangia bacterium | reverse complement strand
CGCGAGATCCTCGTCGATTTTCACGATCTCCCTCGAAAGATCGCGACATCGTCACCCGCTCAGCTCACGAAGCAAGCACCCTTTTCTCCACAGGAAATCCCGATCGATTCCGATCTCTTGCGCGCTAACCGATCGGCATTGGGGCTAAAGTAGAAAGCTCGTTCCTCGCGAGGATGGCGGAACTGGTAGACGCGCCAGACGTAGGATCTCGCTTGAAACCGCGAAGTCCGTAGCAATAGCCTAGTTAGAAGCCCGAGGGTGTTGTACCCGCTTGTACCCGCCGCCGTCAGCCGATTCGCTTTCGGTTTAGCAGAGTTGACGAAAACGCTGGACGAATGGGCGGGGACTATTGGATCGCAGGGCTCACGACAAGACGCCGAGTAGAGATTGCGACTCGGCTTCGCCCCTCGGCGCGAATTGGGGGTGGCGGCACGCCGCTCGCATCCGATCGGTGGATGCGCCAGCCGCTGTCTCGCACATTCCCGGTTTCCGCCGCCCTCATTCCATTCCCGCGTCCGCCGTCCGGCCAGCCGTCCGCCCTTCCAACCAGCGCAAGACCGCGGCGGCTCCTGGATACGGTGCGGGACATGTTGCGCACGCGCCACTACAGCCCGCGAACCGAGGCGAGCTACGTCGCCTGGATTCGCCGCTTCATCCTTTTTCACGGCAAGCGACATCCTGAAACGATGGGGGAGGTCGAGATCGGCGCGTTCCTCTCGCACCTGGCAACCCACGCCAAAGTCAGCGCATCGACCCAGAATCAGGCGCTGGCTGCCCTACTGTTCCTCTACCAGCAGATTATGGGCCGGGAGCTCGCATGGCTGGGGGACCTCTCGTACACGCCAAGCGGCCAGCCCACGTTCCCGTCGTCCTCACCCGCGACGAGGCGCGCGCTCTGCTCTCCTGTCTCGATGGAGCGCCCTACCTGGTCGCCGCGCTTCTGTACGGCGCGGGCCTGCGGTTGCTCGAGGCGCTGCAGCTGCGCGTGAAGGACGTCGATCTTGCGAGGCGGGAGCTGACAGTCCGTCGTGGGAAGGGGCAAAAGGACCGGCGCACGGTCTTGCCTGGGGCGCTCGTGGATCGGCTGACAGAGCAGCTCACAACCGCGCGCGCCCAACATGCCGACGACCTGCGACAAGGGGCCGGCTTCGTCGCCCTGCCCGACGCCATCGCGCGCAAGTACCCCGGCGCGCCGCGAGAATGGGCTTGGCAGTGGGCATTCCCAGCCACCCGTACCTACGTCGATCACGCGACCGGCCAGATCCAGCGTCACCATCTGCACGAGAGCGTGATTCAGCGCGCGGTGCGAGCGGCCGTTCGGGCGGCAGGGATTACCAAGATGGCGAGCCCGCACACGTTGCGCCACTCGTTCGCGACGCATCTCCTCGAGAGCGGCTACGACATCCGAACTATCCAGGAACTCTTGGGCCACAGAGACGTGAGCACCACCATGATCTACACCCACGTCCTCAACCGCGGCGCCGGCGGCGTTCGCAGCCCGCTCGATGCGTGATCCCGACGTGCCACCTCCGTCACGCGCGGCTGCTGCCATTATGGTATTATCCGACAGACTTCCGTGACCCGGGGCGCCGAGATGTCGCGTAAGGGCTGGAAATTGCGTCGCCCGCCCCGCGCTCGGCTCGCTTGGATAAAAATTATCCGGTCCGCATAATAGGAGTTAGACGGACCCCGGGACCTGGACATGAACGCCAACGACGCGAAGCGAGACTTCGACCAGAGTATCGAGCACGTCATCGCGTCGTACAGGTTCTTCCTACAGGCGATCCCCACGGAGGCCATGTTCGCCTCGGGGTCGGTTCACGTGGGTCAGTTCTCGTTCTCAAGATACTCTCAAGCGGAGGCGATGGTTGTTGAGCTCGGGTGGGCGTTCTTCATCCGACTCGAAGGTTGCCTTGAGGCGTTGGTTCACCGCCTCGGCATCAAAGGTGCTGACGTGCCTGGAAAAATCACGGCGGCCGGTGAGCTGTCCGCCGACGAACTACGCGGCTATCAAGCCGCCCGAGATCTTCGCAACATCTATCATCACGGCGATGGAGACTGGACCCTCTTGTCCAAGGTGCCCACGGAGGTCCGACCAGCAGCTGATTCTGAGCCCCATCTCCTGCCGGAGCACCTCGAGCGGTTCTACGCGCTTTTCAAGAAGATCGCTCAGTCGCTGACGCGTCCACACCTCCATGCCGTCTAACATGGTGTTGCAGCGGACGATCACCCTCCCTCGCTTCGCTCGGTCGGCTGGTCGCCGCTGAACACCACGACGTTCGGCGGACAGGGCAGGCGCGGGAACCGGATGAGGGCATGCTGCGAAGCTATTTCACGGCTCTGAGAGCGAGCGGCCGGTTCGGGCGAGCGACGAAGCTCGAACGACACGGTCGTGCGGCGGAAGCTCTCGATGTCGCTCGAGAGGCACTGTCCCTACTTCGTGCGCCGCATGTTATCCGCAGCAATCCGGCCGAGGCGTCCGTCTTGCTGAGCCTCACAGTGTTGACCGAGCGTCTGTCGATCGAACTCGGGCAGCCCGGTACAGAACTGGTCGACCTGCGCGACTCCGTGAGCGCGCTCGAAACTCTCGAAGACGGCGGAAGTAGCTCCGTTCGTCAGATGCGGGCCGAGTGGCTCCCGTTTCTTCGAAGTCGCCTGGAGAGCGTCAGTGGGACGTGACGTCGCCGCCGAACCGCGCGTTGCAGCGGACGGCGCTTGCGCGCCGCCGCTGAACGCGTGATCGTTATGCGGACGAGGAGGGCGTCAGGATGAGCATTTGCAAAGACGGTCACCGGCGTGACGAACGGTTTCTGGACCTTCCAGCAGATCAAGGGGGCACTGGTAGGCACAAGTGCGCAGGCTGTGCGTACAGCAGAGGAGTTGAGGCCGGCCTCGCTCGTAAAGAACGAGTTGATCTCGATCTCGACGGCCTACCCGAAAGCCAGGCTGGAACTGTTCGGCACCAAAGCCCCCACGCAGCTTGGGCCATGGGATATCAGGAAGGGGTTCGAAGGTCGTACGAATAGACGGCCAACATGATGGCGGCCGCATAACAAGCCGTTGCAGCGGATGAACGCCACACCGGTCCGGGCGAGGATGGGCATGTGCCGCGACGCCGCGCGCTGGCGCGCGCGACTCCTCGCGGCCATGGTACGCTCGAACGCGACCCTGGCGTTCACCGCTGAACGGCAGGTTATCCAGTCGGGGCCATGGGTCTTTCGCAGGTAAAGAGGGTGAGCACGGTGGTCATGACCATCGTTGGGCTTGTGGGGACCTTGGCGCTCGGGTCGGGTTTCTGGACGGAATGGCACTCCGGGACTTTGTTCCAGCGCTACAAGAACGCGGACTATCAGTGGACGAGCCACGGCGAAGCGACGGTCGTCGGCGTGATCGTAGCTCTGGTTCTGGTCGCGGCGGGCGCGTGGTCGTGGAGGGAGAGGCGTCGCGAGCAGCGCCTCTTGCGAAAGATGGCTTCGAAGGAGCGAGCTGGATAACATGGCATTGCAGCGGACGATCGGCCTTCCTCGCTGCGCTCGGGCGGCCGCTCGCCGCTGAATGCCAGGTCGTTCGGCAGACAAGGGAACGTCGATGCGCTGGTTCTTGATAGCGGTCGTGGTCGTGGGATTGGGCGCCGCCTTTGACCGCAGTGAGAGTACGGCCGCGGCGGCGTCCAAGAAGAAGGACCTGGTGCTGATCGGGACCGTCTTTTCGATCAGCCAGGGCGGAGACGAACTCAGACCGTGGATTGTCACGGTCGATGTCGAAAAGGTGATCTCGGGCGAGCTGTCCGGCGGATGGTTTAGCTTTCCCGTTCACAGTCCCTCGCGCGCTGGCTTGGAAGAGGGCAAGTCCTATACCATCCGTGCCGTCTGGAAAGGTGACGGTTACGCCGTTGACGAGCTCCAGTGGAGGAGGCCCGCCAAGGTCGGCCGACTGTCAGACGGCCCGCTTCGGGGCGCTGCCGAACCGCGCGTTGCAGCGGACCGGGCTGCGCCCGGCCGCTGAACGCGATATCGTTGGGCAGACAGACGATGAACTGGGATTCCATCGGCCTGAAAGAGATCGAGCACATCATCGCGGAGGAACTCGCAAACGCGACTCCCGAGGAGAAGGCGCTGTTCTCTCGAATCGCCATCCCGCCGACCAAGTGGCAGCTATCGCCCTGGGGCGATGAAGGCGGCGGCTTCTGGGTTGTCGCCCTGATGGATGATCGGGTTCTATGGTTCAACGACATCGAGGACGGCTTCAACGTCTCGCGGGTTGTAGTTGCCGGCCAGATTCCCTCGACCGAGTACTGGTGCAACCAAGACGAACTCCCGCTCGCTATCCGCGCGCTGGCAGGGGAGTCGCACGGCAATTTCGGGCCTCCACGACCGCTGACATGAGGCGCTGCCCAACCGGCCGTTGCAGCAGCCGAACGCCACGCCTGCCCGCTCGGATGTGGGTTTGTGCCGCGACGCCGCGGGCTGCTCCCGCGGCTCCTCGCGGCAGAAAGGATGAAGCGGGCGCGAAGTAGGCAGCGCTCGACATCCAGCGGAGGTCGGCATGCATACGCGCAGAGCGAGGGCAGTAGAGATAACGGTCGTTCCCCCGCCAGGTGCTAAAGCGCCTGGCACCCCGACGCGCTCAAAGGCGCAAATGACATGCGGGGCAGAAGGGAGAACGACCATGCGAAGTGTAGCTCTCGACCTGGGTCGGAAGATTAGCTTTTGTGAGGTCGCTAACGGCGACGTAAAAGGACGGGCGACTGTGCGATCAATAGACGAGCTCGAGCGGCAGCTCGGGCCGGGAACCGTAGGAGCTCGAGTCGCGTTCGAGGCATGCAGGGAGGGTTGGTACATCCACCGTCGACTGAAAGAGTGGGGCCACGAGCCGCTGATGGTGGACACGACGAGGTGCCGACAGTTGGGGATCGGGCAGCACAAGAAGAAGAACGATCGGATCGACGCCGAGGTTCTTGCTCGCGCGGTGGAGCGGGGAACGATACCTCTGGCACACGTGCTGACGCCGGCGCGGCAGGAACTGCGGATGCAGTTGGGCGTTCGCCGGGCGTTGGTGAAGACGCGGGCGGGTTACGTTGCCTCGATTCGGAGCCTGGCACGTGCGCACGGACAGAGCCTGCCGGCATGCACGGTTCACACTTTCGTCGCGCGGATCCGAAAGGGCCAACTAGCGGCCGCCTTAGCAGACCTCGTCGAACCGTTGTTGGTCCTCGTCGAGCAGGTGAACTGTCAACTGGTCGCGGTCGAGCAGGCGCTCGATCGCATGAGCGAAGCAGAGCCGGTCGTGCAGTTGCTGCGAACAGCGCCGGGGGTCGGCGCGGTGGTCTCGGCAGCTTTCGTTTCCGTGATCGACGATGCACGCCGATTTGAAAGCGCCCACCAGGTGCAGGCGTATCTGGGTCTTGTCCCGAGCGAGAACACGTCCGTGCAACGCCGGCTCGGAGCGATCACGCGCGAGGGAAATCGGTACCTACGTGCGCTGCTGATCGAAGCCGCGTGGTCGATCTTCAAGCACAAGAACGCCGAGGACCCGATGCGGGTATGGGCGCAATCTCTGGCGGCACGACGCGGGAAACGTGTGGCCGTCGTCGGGCTGGCGCGCAGGCTGGTCGGGGTGATGTGGGCGCTTTGGCGCGACGGCACGGTGTACGAGCCGGCGCGAGTCGGCCTCGCCAGCGCACGTGGGCATCAATCGCAAGCCCAAGCTCTGGAGATCAAGGCAGCAGCGCTGGCGGCAGCAGCCCTGAAAGTCCAGCGGGCCCGGCGCAACACAGCTGTGGAACCGAAAAACTCGGACGCCGAAAGTCTTTCGCGAGCTTGATCATGTTGGGGAAGGTGGATGAGCGCGAGTATCACGATGAGCCCGGGGTCTTCGACCTCGATCCTCGCGTCGGCTGAATGCGCCTCCACCGACCCGTTCGGATCCCCTACTGCGCGCAGGTCATCCGCGGCGGCCAGACCGTCGACCTGCTAAACGCGAATAGTCGAATGACTGCCAGCTCGCACGTCTCGTCGGCCGCGTAGGCGCGCGTCGAGGCCATCACCATTTCGAGTCTCGTGGCGGCGCTACCGTCGACCCGATCGCCACACGTGTACCTTTGAGCAGAAAGCAGCGACAGGAACGAAAGGGATTCAGCAGAAGACTCCCTTGACCGCGGGGCCCGCTTCATAGTCGTGGTACGATCGATCGCGACCTTGGCGTTCGCTGCTGAACGCCAGTATCGTTGGGCAGAGGGGTGTGATGGCCGTTCAGAAGGGGCAGTGGTTTCGAACGCGTGACACTCCTGGGAGCGGAAAGTCGCCGCGGTGATCTTGCCGATGCGCACGTCGGGGCGAGCAGGGGCTTATAAGTCGCGGCCCCTACCGTCGAGCAACGAAGTCACGGACGTCCATTCCGATGTCTCGCGCGATTACGCGAAGCAGGGACGGGGAGATGTCTCGTCCTGGGTGAACCGGCACCGTGGTGGCCCGCCCGTCCGGATGACGGTACTGGCGATGGAGCCGCGCTTCGAACTTCGGCAAACCCCAGACGTTCGAGGGTCCCGGCGACCTCGCGCGGCTTGAGAACCGGGACGTCACCCACCTACGCGACCTTGACGGTCTGCGTGCCCACGAATTCTCCCTCGAGCTTAGGTTCCCCATCCTCGAGGAGCATCGCGACGACTTCCTCGAGGTTTTGCCGCAGCTCATCGACGCTGGCACCCTGTGAGTGAGCGCCTGGCCACCCGGGCACGTAGCCCACGAAGAGCCCCGTCGTGGGGTCTCGCTCGATCACTGCGGTGAACGTGCGCATGGAGATCAGCGTAGCGCGCGGCTCGCCGGCTAACAAGGTGGTGCTCCTGATGATCGCCGCCGTGCGCCGCCATCTGGTCGCCCTCTGCCGGGGAGACGCGCGCGGGGCCCGCGTCTCCCCGCGGCCGTGCTACGCTCCATCTCACCCGGGCGGCGCCGACCGGTCAGCGGCCGCAAGTCGGACCGCGCGTGGACACCTCGTGGACCAGAACCTTACGAAAGGTCAGCGTCGAAGGCTCCGTGAGCTCGGAGGAATCGCGTACGAGCGAGACCTGTCAGAGCAGCTCACCGCGCTGGAATCAGAGTTCAAGCGGTGGCGGGCCGGTGAGATCGACGCATCGGACTCTCGGAGGCCGTTCAGGCGTGCCCGTGGTGACGGCGCACGGACTGCGCGGCACGCACGCGGAGGTGGCCCGCGAAGTGGGCGTGAGCGGCGTGCTGCTGGCAGCGGCGATGGGGCACGAGAGCGAGACGACGACGACCGAGCACTACGCGGGACGGAACGCCGTCCAACAGGGAGCGATCGCGCGGATCACGGAAGCGCTGAATTGAGTCTGGCGCACGGGCGTTGTACCGACTTGTACCCGCTCCCTTGATCCCAACTTGACCCATGCTAAGTAGTTGATATCAAAGGCGAGGATGGCGGAACTGGTAGACGCGCCAGACTTAGGATCTGGTTCCGAAAGGAGTGGGGGTTCAAGTCCCCCTCCTCGCACCGACAATCCCGGGTGCTTGCAACATGGTGGAGAGCCGGTCCGCGACTGGTTGAGCGCGGCGGCCACCCGGGCGATCTGGGCGTTCGCCGGTCGCTCGGGACGCAAGCGCTGCCGCGAGGCGAACGCCACCGGCGAGACGTTCGTGCGCTGCTTGTCTGGGCGACCGCCGACCTGGCCAGCCGGCCTGTTGTCGTCCGTCCCCGCGCGGCGCACGGAGCTCTACGTCGAGTTCACGCGCGCGAATGCGGGCGCCTTCGGTTGTCCCGACGGCCCGCGCGCAGCGAGCGGCGCAGTTGGGTCTCCAGACGGGTGCCGCGGTTCTCCTCGGCGAGGCGCCGCTGCAAGAGGGTCAGCACCACCGCCTCTTCGGCGTGCAATCCGCGGAGTCGCCCGGTCACCTGGACGCGCTCCCGTTGCTTGAATGCGCTGGCCAGCGCGCCGTCGAGGTACGAGGCGATCACCTCGGGGTGCACGTAGCACCTGCGGCAGACCGCCGGGGTGTTGCCGAGGCGCTTGGCGACCTCGGCGATGGCCCGGGTCACGCCTCGCGCCGTCGGCCTGGGAGACCGCGCCCGGGAGCCGCGGAGCAGGTGCACGGCGGTGTCCATCTCCGCGAGCTCGAGCGCCGTCAGTACGGTGCCGGCCCAGGTACGGAAATCTTTGGCGGTGAAGTCCTGTCCCGTCGCGTGCCGGATGTAGTCGTTGACGTCGGCCGAGTCGATGCTGGCCGGCTGCCCGTCTTCGCCGAGGTACTGAAACAGCTCTTGCCCCGGCAGGTCCCGGCAGCGCCGCACGATGCGCGCGAGAGCCCGATCGTGCACCGAGATGTCGTGCCGGACGCCGCTCTTGCCGCGGAAGTGGAAGCGAACCTCGGTGGGCCCGAGCTCGACGTGGCGGTCCTTCAGCGTGGTGAGTCCGAACGATCTGTTGTTGCGCGCGTACTCCTCGTTGCCGACGCGCATGAACGTGGTCTCCAGCAGGCGCACCACGGTCGCCAGCACCTTCGCGCGCGGCAGGCCGGGCATCCGCAGGTCCGCCGCTATCCGCCTGAGGAGGCCGGGCAGCGCGTGCCCGAGGGCGATCATGCGCGAGTACTTGGTGCCGTCGCGCTCTTCGCGCCAGCGGGGGTGATATCGATACTGCTTACGGCCACGGGCGTCGCGGCCCGTCGCCTGAATGTGGCCGTTCGGATCGGGACAGATCCAGACGTCGACCCAGGCGGGCGGTATAGTCAGCTTGCGGATGCGTTCGCCGTCGGCATCGCCGACATGGCGGCCGTCGGGGTATCGATAGGCAAACTGTGGGACGAAGCGCTTGCCCTGGCGGACCTTCCGGCCGGTCGCCCGCCGGCTGATCCCGGGCCGGCTGTCGTCGACGTGCCGAAGCCCGGCGGCACGCGCGGCTGCGATCGGGTCGGACGCGGGGCCCGGACCAGCGGCGAGCTTCAGCGCATGCGCGGCCACCTCCTCAACGTTAAGGGTTTGCCCTGCCTCAACAAGGTCGCCGCGTCGTGCTCTCGGACCATTGTTCGCGACGCCGCCGGACGGCCCGCTTCCTAGAAGGGGGACTTACAATTGCTGATGGGCGACGTCGGTGTGCAATCGGAGGCCAATCGTGGTGTCGTATGACGATCCCCATCCGAGCTGTTCGCGCTGGACGGCGAAGACATCGAGACCGGCGGTCAGGAACAAGGCCGGCACCAGCGGGACCGACAGCTTGGCGGTCGCGCGAAGCTGGTGTTGCCGCGTGTCGGTCGGATCGACGAAATCGTAGTCGAGCAATCCTTCCAACTTGACCGCCAGCGGCCCGAAGGTCGCCAGGACCGTCGGATTCAGGACGGCGCCGGCCTCGATGACGGCGTGCCAGGCGCCCTCGCTCCCGGGGGCGAGCAGCTCGCTCTGGGCGCCGACGCCGCCGCGCACCTTGAAGGTCGAGGTCAACGTGAGCTGGGCGCCCGCGGTGTCGGTGAGCTGCAGGTGGTGGTAGTCGCGCGGCTGGGTGGGCGTCACGTCGGGCCGCGTGAATTCAGATTCCAACCAGACCCGCGCGTAAGGATCGGGGATCAAACGCTTGGGGACGCGCCGCGCGTCGCGCAGCCCCTTCCAGGTGTAGAGCGCGGTGGCGGTGATGAGATCGACGGTCTCGCCCGACACCTCCGGCATCCCGGGCGTGTCGGTGCGTGACCACCCGTACTGGAGATCGATCCGCCCGTCGCCCTCGTGGACAGGGTGGCGGAGCTGCGCCACCAGCGTGGCCTCTCCCTTGACGGAGGTCTGCTGGGCGCGCGTGAGCTGCGCGTCGGTATAGGCCGGGCCGTTGGAGATGCTGGTGTCGGCGAAGTCGAGCTCCAGATCGCCGAGCGCCACCCACAGCGGCCGCTCGGCGGGTGGCGGGCCGAAGTCGGTCTGGGCGCTGACCGTCGGATCGCCGTCCTCGGCGCCGGTCGCGCGCCGCAGGAAGGCGGTGACCTCGTCCCGCAGATCGGGCGCGCCCGGCAGCGGCGCGAACGGCAGCGCCTTGGGGGGGAAGATGCCGTCGCCGCCGGCGGCCACGAAGGCGATCGTCGCGACTCGATATTCACGTGCCTTGTCCAGCGGGCGGCCGTTGACCTGCAGACCGCCCGCGCCGTGGCTCAGGCCCACCTGCGCCAGCTTGGGGTTGGCGAGCGCGGCGCCGAGCAGCGAATCGACGATCGGCCCTTGAACGCGCGCGGCGCCGATGACCGCGCGGTAGGGGAGCGCCCGCTCGAGCTCGCCCAGCGTGATGGTGCCGGTGATCGGGAACGGCCCGCGCTTCACGAAGTCGCTGTTGAGGAGCGCCATCTCGGCGCCCGCGCGCCGCCGGACGACCTCCAGCACGTACTTGATGAAGTCGTCGCGGGTCATCCGACCGTGGATCGGCGCCGGCGTGACCGGCTGGGCGGCGGCGGCACAGGCCGTCGCTTCGGCGGACGCCAGGAGCGGCCCGACCTCGGGGGCGGCGCCGGCCGCTTCCGCGGGGATCGATCCGGTCGTGACGTCGCCGCGCAGGAGCTGCGCCGTGGTCAGCGCAGTCCCGGCGGTCGACGACCCCATCACCGGCGGCGCCCCGTCCCGGCGCAGGATCCGCATTGCGCGGCCGGTCTCTTCGTCGGCCAGACCGGCGCCGAGCAGGAGGTCCGGCGCCGCGGGGCCGGCCAGGTGTCGTTGCAGCTCGTCGATCTCGTCGAGGGCGCGCGCGTCGCGCGGTCCGTCTGTCAGGACCACGATGACCTTGGCCCCGGCGGCGCGCAGACGCGCAGCGCCCGCCTTGATAGCCGGCAACGGATCTTCGAGCGTGAATCCGGACAGACGTCCGGGAGCGATCTCCGCCCGCACCGACGGTGAGATGGTGGCCAAGATGCCGATCGGTACGCTTCCAGGACGGCGGACCAGGAGCTCGCGTTTGAAGGCCGCGCACGAGGGGCGCCGAGCGTCGCAGGCGAGGTTGGTCGCGAGGAGCGGCAGACCGGCGCGCGCCAGCGCTGGCAAGAGCTCGTCGAGGATCGCGGGCTCGAGTGACAGCTCCTGGTGTCCGATCGCGATCGCGTCGAAGTGGCCGAGCGCGAGGAGCGCGCCCATCGTCCGGGCCCCGGCGGCGCCGCCCGCCAGGATCGCGGCCGCGACGGGGTCCGGTCCCGCCCAGTTGCCGCCGAGGAGCACGAGGGGCGAGGGCGCTCCGGGTTCGGCGGCGCGGCGGTGAGCGGCCAACGTCGCCACCAGTCCCGCGTACCCCCCCGGCCCCTCCCGGCCACACGACGCTCCTCCGAACCGCCCGTCGAGATCGGCTTCGAACAGGACCTCGACGGGCGCCGGCGGCGCCGCGGTGCTCGAGCTCGTCGCCGCCGTTTGCGCGCGCGCCGCGCCGGTGGATACCGCGGTGGCCAGCAACGCGCATGCGGCCCTCGCGGCGGCTCCTCGCCCACGCCCTGAACGATCGACGCGCTTGTCCGGAACCACGAGGTCAGTGTCGTCGATGACGGCGAACCGGCGGACGCCGGCGGCGGGTCATCGGCCGCCGTCTCCGCTGACCCTGGCGGTAGAGACGCTGATCCCTGCGCGCCAACGGGTCCAGGCTGTCCGCGTTCTGGGATTCATGGCGCTGAAATGTAGTGCCGAGCTCCACCCTGGCAACGCCCGTCTCGCGCCCGGGCCTCCGACCGGGGCGCCGAGCCGAGATCTAATGGCGGGTGTCCGAGACCTCGCCGCCCGCCTCTCGGGACTCCGTCCCGGTGCTGGGTCGCGCGCCTGTAATCGGCGCCGGATCTGTCTGCTCCCCGACCGCCCGCTGCTGCCGGCGGACCAGCCCCTGCGTCTCGTCCACGAAGTAGAAGGCGACCCGGAGGAACGCGGCCACGGCAGTGACCAACACTGACGAGAGCAGCCAGCGGAGGACCGCCGACAGAGGGCCCCAGTGGGGGACCACGTCGATCGCGTAGGTCCCGGTCAGCGGCACCAGCAGGAACGCCAGCCAATGCGAGACGCAGTAGGGGCAGCAGACCAGATAGCCAAGCCAGGTCTCGCGGCCGCCCAGTCGCCGCCGGACCGAGGCGAACAGCCGCTCGCGCGAGATGGTGTGCGAAAGCCCCATCACGACCAGCGAGACGGTCAGAACTTTCCAGAACACGTGGTCGGCGCCGAAACTGGCCATGCCGCCAGGTTCTGCAAGTGCCTCCGGCGGCCAACTCGCCGTGTCCGCGGTCCTATGGCTAGCTCCTGAACGGTCTGTCCGTCGACGCTTCGGGCCGCCGTCCGGCCGTGAGCGGAAGCGCTTCCCGCTCGAGCAGCTACCGGGCGGCGACGTCGCCGGCCGGCTGAGGCACCGTCATGTAACGTCATCCGCCGGATATTCAAGCAATCCCTGACCGGGTGCTGGCACGGATGTCGCAGTGGGCTGACGTGGAGGGCCCACATGAGCGCAATCGATCTGCTCGAGTCTCAGCACCGCGAAGTCGAGAAACTGTTCGCCGCCTTCGAAAAGGCCAAGGGCGAGGACCGGAAGAGGCGGCTGTTCGAAGAGATCGCGGACAAGCTCGCGATCCATGCCGCCATCGAGGAGCATCACTTCTATCCCGCGGTCAAGGCGAAGCGCACCGAGGACATCCTCCTCGAGTCGCTGGAAGAGCACCTCGCCATGAAGCGGACGATCGCCGACCTCTTGAAGCTCGACGCCAGCGACGAGACGTTCGACGCCAAGGTCACCGTCCTGCAGGAGCAGGTCGAGCATCACGTGGGTGAAGAGGAAGAGGACCTGTTTCCGAAGGTGAAAAAGATCCTCTCCGCGACGGAGCTCGATGCCCTCGAACAGGAGATGCAGGCCGAGCAAGAGGAGCTCAAGGAGGCAGGCGCGCCTCGGGCATCCATCCCCGCGCAAACCGGCGAAGCGGCGCCGCTCTAGCTCGAGGGCCGCTCGGCCCGGAGGTCACCGCCTGATGTCCAAGACTCGCGTGGCAGATCGCTTTCGTAGTTTCGCTGCTCGGACGTCGGACAAGCTGGGCAGCCACTGGGCTTTCCTCGCCTCGGTGGCGGTGGTTCTGCTGTGGCTGGTCAGCGGGCCCCTGTTCCACTTCAGCGACGCCTGGCAACTGGTGATCAACACCGGCACCACGGTGGTGACCTTCTTGATGGTGTTCTTGATACAGGCCACCCAGAACAGGGACGCCAAGGCAATTCATCTCAAGCTGGACGAGCTGATTCGTTCGAGCAAGGCGCGAAATGCCTTCGCCGGGCTGGAGGACGCCACCGAAGAAGAGCTGGCCAGATTTCAGGCCGAGTTCGCAAAGCTACGAAGTCAGGGCCTGCCGCCGACGGCTGCCGCGCACGTGGCCGACGAGGTGGCGCGAGACGAAGCCGGCGAGCCCTGAGCAGCGCGAACCGTCATCGCGGCGAGCGCCACTCATGGCGATGAGCCTCCGCGGTTCGCGCGCCGTCTGCCATGGGCGAGCGCCGCGGCGATCGTCCTGACGCCGGCGTGCGCCTCGATCTCTTCCAGGGGCACAGGGAGCGCCATCCCCCAGTTGGGCCAATCGGCCGGCGCGCCAGGCAGGTTCGGGCGCTCCTCGACGGCGAGCGCGTCGTCCAGGGTCGCCAGACGGACGCGCGAAGGCGCGCCACCGAGGGAGACATGAAGCCGCTCGATGACCTCGGGAAGCTCCGCCTGGGCGCGGACCCCGGCGGCCCGGGCCAGGCCTTGGCGCAGCCTCTGCATTCCCTCGTCATTTTGCGGGACGCCCGCCGTGCGGGCCTGCGCGAGGTCCGCGCCGGTCCAGAGCCCGGCGACCGTCGGGAGGTCATGGGTGCTGATCGTCGCCAGCGCGAGCTCGGGGAGCGCGGGCGGGTCGGGCTCGAACAGCAGGGCGCGAAAGGAGAGCATCCGGTGCTCGGCCATCTTCTCCCGCACGCCGGCCTCGACGGTACCGAGGTCCTCGCCGACGACGAAGGCCCGGGCTCGTCGACTCTCGAGCGCGAGAATGGCCAGCAGGTCGTCGGCGCGGGACCGAACGAAGGCCCCGTCGGCGGCGGTCATCCCGCGCGGGATCCAGTACAGCCGAAAGAGACCCATCACGTGGTCGATCCGCAGGCCGGCGGCGTGGCGCGCCGTCGCTCGGATGGTGTCGATGAAGGGCTGATATCCGGCGCCTCGCAGCCGATGGGGATCGAACGGCGCCAAGCCCCAATCTTGTCCGGCGGGGTTGTACTCATCGGGCGGCGCGCCCACGGAGACGCCGTTCGCGACGACCTCCTGCCAGCGCCAGGCGTCGGCGCCCGCCGGATCGAGGCCGACCGGCAGATCTTGAACGAGGCCGATCTCGCCGGCAGCCTCGGCGAGCTGTTCGGAAAGCTGCCACTGGACCCAGGTGTGGAATCGGATTCGCCGCGCGTGCTCGGTCGCGAACCGGGCCACGGCCGCTCCCTCCGGCCGGCGGAGGTCCTCCGGCCAGCCGCGCCAGTCCCGGCCGTGAAGCTCCGCCAGCGCGCAGAACGTCGCGAACTGGGCGAGCGCGCGTCCCTGCTCCGCCTC
>DASZVW010000160.1:0-7833 GCA_035546895.1 Polyangia bacterium | reverse complement strand
GGAGGTTGGGGCCCGACAGACGCCGGCCCCGATTCTGGATCGCCAGGTAGTCGGGACGCCGCCGCACGCGCGCCGCGCGCGGGAACCGCTCGCCGACCACCGCGGCGCCCATGGCCGCTACTTCTTGGCGACGGTGACGGCGAGCTGGCGCCGCCCCTTGCGCCGGCGGCGGCGGATCACCTCGCGCCCGGAGCGCGTCTTCATACGCTTGCGAAAACCGTGCGTACGTTTGCGGCTCTTGCGGTGCGGCTGAAATGTCCTCTTCACTGCGTCCTCCGAGATCTGTCCTGCGGCGCCGGGCGCGCCGGCAAAGGTCGAAACTGATAGCACCGCGGATCCGGCCTGTCAACGAGGCCCCCTTCTCCGTCGGTGGCGGAGCCGCGCGGCGCGCGCCAGGATCGAGGAGTCTCCGAATCTCCGACGGGAAATTCTCCCGGACGCGCGCGTGGCGTGCGCCAACGCCCATGACATGGGCGTTTCCGCCATCGATCGCGATCAAGTGCCGTGAATTCCAACACCGTCCGGATTCGAGCTCTGCCGGAGTCAAAAAATCCGCGCGCCTACGCCGAGTTAGGCGTGCGTCAGGCGCCACCTGGACGGCCCTCGCTTCGGATCCGCAACAACCCTGAAAAAATTATCTGACTGATTTTCGCGGTCTTGCCACCGGCGTCCGGTTTGCCGCTTGATGGCGATCGCCGCGCTTTGATAGAGAACCTCCACCGCACGTTGAACCCGGCGCGCGGTGACCGACGAGGCCAAGACGAGAAGCGATCTCGGTGGAAGCTGCGGGTTGACTTCGCTTGGCCATTTCGTTGTGGAAAAACAGGGGGAATCCGCGTGCGTGAGCCGGAAATCATGAAGGATTTTTCATTCCCGGGGCTGTGGACAAGTGAGCGAGATGCTTGACCTCTGGACCGAGGCGGTCCGGTCGATAGAACCCCTGGTCAAACCGGCCCACCGCGACCTCTGGCTGCGCCCGATCGAGTGCCTGGCGATCGACGACGGCCGCATCCGGCTGCGGGCGCCGAACCGCTACCACAAGGAGTGGTTCGAGGACAATTTCCTCCCCTCCATCCTCAAGGACCTGGAGTCGCGCGCCCAGCGCCCGTTCCAGGTCGACTTCGAGGTGACCGAGGAGCAGACCGGGCCCGCGCGGCCGAGCGCGGCCACGGCCACGGTGCCGGAACGGAGAGCCCCGCCCGGCCTCCCGGTGGTGGCGGCGCGCCCGCCCGAGCTCGTCGAGCGCTACACCTTCGACAAGTTCGTCGTCGGGCCGACCAACCAGTTCGCGCACGCGGCGGCCCGCATGGTGGCGGAGGCGCCGGCCTCGCGCTGGAACCCGCTCTTCATCTACGGCGGCGTGGGGCTCGGCAAGACGCACCTCTTGCAAGCGATCGGCCACGAGATCCACCGCCAGCACCCCGAGTGGGCGGTGACCTTCATCACCTGCGAGAAGTTCGTGACCGACTTCATCGGCTCGATGATGAGCCAGAAGCGTGCCGCCGGCGGCAGCTCGATGGAGGAGTTCCGGGCCCGCTACCGGAACGCGCCCGACGTCCTGCTGGTCGACGACATCCAGTTCCTGTCGAACAAGGACAGCTCGCAGGACGAGTTCTTCCACACCTTCAACGCGCTCCACTACGCGCACAAGCAGATCGTCCTCGCCTCGGACAAGCTCCCCGCCGAGCTCCCCGGCGTCGAGGACCGCCTGCGCAGCCGCTTCACCTGGGGCCTCATCGCCGAGGTGGAGACCCCCGACCTGGAGACGCGGGTGGCGATCCTCAAGCGCAAGGCCGAACTCGAGAAGGTGACCCTGCCCGACGAGGCGGCGCTCTACCTGGCGGCGCACATCAAGACCAACGTGCGCGAGCTGGAGGGGGCGCTCTTGCGGCTGGCGGCCCGGGCCTCGTTCCAGGGGCAGGCCATCTCGGTCGAGCTGGCCCGCGACGCCATCGCCAAGCTGGTGGCCAACACCCCCACCGGCCTCACCATCGAGGCGGTCCAGCGGGAGGTGGCCGCCTACTTCGACGTCAAGCTGCACGACCTCAAGGGGCCCAAGCGCCACCGCGCCGTCGCCCACCCGCGCATGGTGGCCATGTACCTCGCGCGCAAGCTGACCAACATGAGCTACCCCGAGATCGGGAGCCGGTTCGGCGGCAAGGACCACTCGACCGTCATCAGCGCCGTCCGCAAGATCGAGCGCCTGTGCGGCGAGGACCCGTCGGTGCGCAGCGTGGTCAGCACGCTCGAGAGCCACCTCCGCCAGCCCTGAGCGGCTCCCCACAGGCGCCTGTGGAGAACGCTGTGGGCGGCCGGCCGAAGAGCCGCCCGGCCGCGTCCTCCACCGAAACCCCGGAGCGGGATCCCCGAGCTATCCACACCCCAAAAGAGCACACTGACCGACGGAGAATGGACTCCGTCCACATCTCCCACAGCCCCTACTACTGCCTCTGCTTTTTAATCTTCCAATTTAAAGATAGAAGAGACCGGGAAAACCAAGGAGCGACGGATGGAGTTCAAGATTCGAAAGGACGAGTTCCTGCGGGGGCTCTACCTGGCGCACGGGATCGCCGACCGGAAGAGCACGCTCCCCATCCTGGCCAACGTCCTCCTGCGCACCGACGGCAAGGACAAGCTGCTCTGCGGCGCCACCGACCTCAACGTCGCCACTCAGGTCACCCTCTCGGCCAAGGTCGAGAAGGAGGGGGGCCTGACCGTCGCCGCGCGCCAGCTCTACGAGATCGTCAAGGGGCTGCCCGACGACGAGGTGCGGGTCCGCCGCACGGAGCAGAGCTGGGCGGAGATCAAGAGCGGCAAGGTCGAGTTCAAGGTGGTGGGGCTGCCCGACCGCGACTACCCGAAGCTCCCCGCCATCGCCGAGGCGCAGACCTTCCCGGTGGAGACCGCGGCGCTGCGCGACATGATCGCCAAGACGATCTTCTCGGTCTCGCTGGACGAGACGCGCCAGCACCTGGCCGGCGTGCTGTTCGAGTCCGACGGCGCCACCGCCAAGATGGTCTCCACCGACGGCCACCGGCTCTCGAAGGCCGGGCACGCGCTGGCGGGCGGTCCCAAGCTGCCGACCGGGGTGCTGATCCCGCGCAAGGGGATCGTCGAGCTCCGGCGGGCCATCGAGACGCGCGAGGCGCCCACCGCCATCGGCGTCCACGACGGGAACTTCGTGCTCAAGGCCGACGACGTCGGCATCTCGGTCAAGCTGATCGACGGGCAGTTCCCCCCCTACGACCAGGTCATTCCCAAGGACAACGAGCGGGCCTTCACCGTCTCGCGGCTGGCGCTGCTGGACGCCCTCCGCCGCGTGTCGCTCATGTCGTCGGACAAGACCTCGGGCGTGCGCGTCGGCCTCGACAAGGGGAAGCTGCGCATCGAGAGCGACAACCCCGACCTCGGCGCCGCGAAGGAAGAGATCGAGATCGGCTACAAGGGGACGCCGGTGCAGATCGGCTTCAACGCCCGCTACTTCATCGACCTCCTGGCGGAGATCGGGACCTCCGACGTCCGGGTGGAGCTGGCGGGCGAGCTCGATCCGGCGGTGGTCCGCCCGGCCGACGGCAGCGACTACGTCTGCGTCGTCATGCCGATGAGGCTCTGACCCTCTGCGGATCCTGGAGCTCTCGGCCGAGGGGTGGCGCAACCTGGAGCCGCTCCGGCTGGCGCCCGGCGAGCGGCTCTCGGTCCTCTACGGCGACAACGGGCAGGGGAAGACCAACGTCCTCGAGGCGGTCTACTACCTGGCCGCGCTCCGCTCGTTCCGGACCACGCGCGCCGAGGACCTGATCCGCCGCGGCGCCGGCGGCGGGCGGGCCCGGCTGCGGGCCGAAGTGGTCCACCGCGGGCTCCAGCGGCGGTTCGAGCTCGAGCTCGGCCCCGGCGGGCGGACGGCGCGCCTCGACGGCAAGCTGGTCCGCAGCACGGCGGCCGCGCTGGGGTCGGTCAGCGTGGTGCTGTTCGTCCCCGAGGACCTGCTCCTGCCGCGAGCGGCGCCGGCCGCCCGGCGGCGCTTCCTCGACCTGGCGATCTTCAACGTCGAGCGCGGTTACTACGGCGAGGCGAGCGCCTTCCAGAAGGTGCTGCGCAATCGGAACGCGCTGCTCAAGCGGCGCGAGTGGGACCGGACCCTGCTCGACGCCTTCGACGACGAGCTGGCGCGCACCGGCGCCCGGGTGGTGATGCGCCGGCGGGCGCTGGCCGCCGCGCTGGCGCCCCGCTTCGCCGACCACTTCCACGCCCTCCACGGCGACCTCCCGGTCTCGCTCGCCTACCGGAGCGACCCCACGATCGAGGCCGCGGGCGACGAGGAGGCGGTGCGGGCGGCCCTGCTCCGGGGCCTCGCCGACCGGCGCGCCCTCGACGAGCGGCGCCGCTTCACCGGGTTCGGCCCTCAGGCCGACGACCTGGAGATCGGCCTCTCGGGCCTGCTGGCCCGCACCCACGCCTCGCAGGGGCAGCTCCGGTCGCTGATGCTGGCGCTCAAGCTGGCGGAGCTGACCGAGGTGGAGGCCCGGCTCGGCGATCCGCCGATCCTCCTGCTCGACGACGTCCCCAGCGAGCTCGATCCATCTCGCCGCGGGCTACTGTTCGAGGTCATCACCCGGCTCGATTGCCAGACCCTCATCTCAGTGACCGAGCGCGAGCTGGTCCCCATCCGCACCGATCGCCGCGACTTTCAGGTCCGTGCCGGAACGTTGACCCCCATCTCCTGACGCACGTTTCACTTTACTTGCCGCCCCGTAAATGCTAGATACCTGGAAACGTTCAGGTTTGTAGCCAATTGGCGACCAACTGGCTCCCTTGAACCTCGGTCCCTTTCACGTGCGATTTCTCCGTCCATGACCACCTCCGAACCGCCCATCAGCGGAGGCGCGTACAACGAAGAGAGCATCCAGGTCCTCAAGGGCCTCGACGCCGTTCGCAAGCGCCCCGGCATGTACATCGGCGACACCGATGACGGCACCGGGCTGCACCACATGGTCTACGAGGTGGTCGACAACTCCGTCGACGAGGCGCTGGCCGGGTTCTGCGATCGCGTCGACGTGGTGATCCACTTCGACGGCTCGGTCTCCGTCGAGGACAACGGCCGCGGCATCCCGGTCGGCGAGCACCCGGTCGAGAAGCGCCCCACCGCCGAGTTGGTGATGACCCAGCTCCACGCGGGCGGGAAGTTCAACCACAACAGCTACAAGGTCTCGGGCGGCCTGCACGGCGTCGGGGTCTCCGTCGTCAACGCGCTCTCCGAGTGGCTGAAGCTGGAGATCAAGCGCGACGGCAAGACCTACTACCAGGAGTACCGGCGCGGCGATCCGGCCACCGAGCTGGCGGCCATCGGCGTCTCCGAGAAGAGCGGCACCAAGGTGACGTTCAAGCCCGACGCCGAGATCTTCAAGGGGATCGAGTTCAGCTTCGAGATCCTGACCCAGCGGCTGCGCGAGCTGTCGTACCTCAACCGCGGCCTGACCATCACCATCCGCGACGAGCGGACCGACAAGGCGCACGAGTTCAAGTTCGAGGGCGGCATCTCGCAGTTCGTCGCCGACCTCAACGCCTCGAAGACGCCCGTGCACGACAAGCCGATCGCCGTCCAAGGCGAGGTCGACGGCACCGGGGTCGACATCGCGCTGCAGTGGAACGACTCCTACCAGGACGCGATCTACTGCTTCACCAACAACATCAAGAACAAGGACGGCGGCACGCACCTCACCGGTTTCCGCGCCGCCATGACCCGCACGGTCAACGCCTACGCGCAGGCGGCCGGGCTGCTCAAGGACCTCAAGAACGGCCTCGGCGGCGACGACATCAGCGAGGGGCTGACCGCCATCGTCTCGGTCAAGCACCCCGACCCGAAGTTCAGCAACCAGCCCAAGGACAAGCTGGTCTCCTCGGAGGTCAAGGGGATCGTCGAGCGGGTGGTCAACGAGAAGCTGGCCCGCTTCCTCGAGGAGAACCCGCGCGTCGCCAAGCAGATCATCGAGAAGGCGGTGCTGGCCGCGCGCGCGCGCGATGCCGCCCGCAAGGCGCGCGAGATGGTGCAGCGCAAGGGCGCCCTCGATTCGTCGTCGCTGCCGGGCAAGCTGGCCGACTGCCAGGAGCGCGACCCCGCGCTGGCCGAGCTCTACATCGTCGAGGGGGACAGCGCCGGCGGCTCCGCCAAGCAGGGACGCAACCGCAAGGACCAGGCGATCCTCCCTTTGCGCGGCAAGATCCTGAACGTCGAGAAGGCGCGGCTCGAGAAGATGCTCTCGTCGCAGGAGATCGTCACCCTCATCACCGCGCTCGGCTGCGGCGTCGAGAAGGAGAAGGACGTCAGCAAGCTCCGCTACCACCGCATCATCATCATGACGGACGCCGACGTCGACGGGAGCCACATCCGGACGTTGCTGCTCACCTTCTTCTACCGGCACTTCCCCGAGATCGTGCAGCACGGCTACCTCTACATCGCCCAGCCGCCGCTCTACCGGGTCAAGAAGGGGAAGAAAGAGCTCTACCTCAAGAACGAGCAGTCGCTGGAGGACTTCCTGCTGGAGAGCGCGGCCGAGAACCTCAAGCTCCGCTCGGCCAGCAACGTCGAGGGGATCGCGGGCGAGGAGCTGCGCCGGCGCGCGCGGCAGGCCGCCAAGTACAAGCGGCTGCTCGGCGTCATCGACCGCAAGGGCGACGCCCGGATCGTCGACGGGATCGTCAAGTTCGCCCAGCTCACCAAGGCCGACCTGCGCGACCAGAAGAAGCTCGCCCGGGCGACCCAGAGCCTGCAGACCTACTTCGATCGCTTCGCCCCCGAGCTCTCCGACACCACCTTCAAGATCGCCGAGGACACCGAGCACGGCGGCTTCAAGATCGTCGCCGATCCCAAAGGGGGGGGCGTCCGCCGCGCGACCTCGATCGACTTCGAGCTGATGAACTCGCCCGAGTTCACCGACCTGCAGGCGCTCTACGCGGAGCTGTCGGCGCTGGGCGAGGCTCCTTACGCGCTCGAGCACGGCGACGAGGCGGTGGAGTTCGACCGGATCGAGGAGCTGGGCGAGCGGATCCACGAGATCGGCAAGAAGGGCCTGGCCATCAACCGCTACAAGGGCCTCGGCGAGATGAACCCGGAGCAGCTCTGGGAGACGACCATGGATCCCGCCCGCCGCACGCTCTTGCAGGTCCGCGTCGAGGACGCCTACGAGGCCGACGGCCTGTTCTCGACGCTGATGGGCGACCTGGTCGAGCCCCGGCGCGCCTTCATCGAGACCAACGCGCTCAACGTCCGGAACCTCGACGTGTGACGGGGTCGCGGCGCGCAGCGGGAGGGCGCCGCCTCCCGCCGCGCGCGCGGGTGGTCAGCAGCGGATGTTCTGGATGATGGACATCTGCATCTGGTGTGTCGCCGCCAGCATCGACGTCACCAGCTGGTTCATCTGGGTGATCTGGTTCATGCGCGCCTGGACCGCCATCATCGCGCTCTGGCTGTTGGCGACGTCCGCCGGGATCTTCCCGCTGGTGACCGCCTGCATGAACTGATCGGGTGAGAGCGCCAGCAGGCTCTGCAGATCCGCCGGTGTCGCCCCGCTTGCGGCGCTCGTGCCCGCCGAGCCCGAGGTACCCGCCGACGCGCTGGTCCCCGCCGTGTTGCCGGTGGTCGCCGCGCTCGGCGCGCTGGCGGTCGCCGGCGCGGCCGTGTTGCTGGCGGCCGCCGGCGCCGGGGCGGCGTGATAGCCGGGCGGGGGCGCCGCCGGCGCGGGCGCGGCGTGGAAGCCGGTCGGCGTGACGGTCGCCGGCTGCGAAGAGCCGCCGGCCGGCCCCACCTTGATGCCCAGGCGGGCCTCGAGCTCCTTG
>DASZVW010000159.1:0-2114 GCA_035546895.1 Polyangia bacterium | reverse complement strand
GGCGGCTCCTGCCGGCGGTGGCGGCGCCGCCGCTCGACGAGACCAGCGTGCGGCTGGGGGCGGCGCTGCACGATCTGCTGGCGCTGGCCCACCCCGACCTGGCCGGCCCGGGGATCGGGCGCCGGCAGGAGCAGATCGCGGCGGCCGCGCTGGCGCTGGCCTCGGTCGGCCCGCCCCCCTCGGCGCGCGAGGCGGTCAACCGGCACGCGCTGCTGGCCCGGCTGGGCGAGATCGTGCGCGTCGATCGGACGGTGAAGTTCTGGCTCGGGCGGCAGACCTTCGTGGGCCGCACGCCGCCGGCGCGGATCATGGCGCTGCCGTCGCTGCGGCGGGTGCGGGTCGAGCGGGCGAGCCGGAGCTGGCTGCGCGAGATCGGGATCCCGGCGGTGGGGCGGCGCGCCTTCATGGCCCTCAACGTGGCGAGCCCGCTCGGCGAGGCGCTCGATCCGTTGCGGCTCGATCCGCCGCTCGGCTGGGGGCGCATCCTGCCGGTGCTCCGCTTCCCGCCGCTGGCGCGGGCGGTGGCCGGCGCCGCCGTCGAGGCGGGGGTCGAGCGCGCGGGAGACGCGCTGGCGGGCGCGCTCTACCGCTACGCCGGCCTGCACGACCCGCCGTTCGGCGTGCCGGCCGGCGGCGAGAGCGTGGCCTTCGCGCTCCGCTTCCTGGCGCACCTGGTGTGGCTCGACGTCCTCTACGGCGCCGATCCCGACCAGGCGCGGGCCGCGCGGCCGGCCGCCAGCGGGCCGGAGCTGGGGCTCGAGCTGGCGGTGGTGATCACCGCCGCCGCCCGCACCCGGCGCTCGCTGGTCTGGCCGGACGACGTCCCGGCCGACGGCGATCTGGGGCGGGCCTTCGCCGCCCGCCTCGCGCTCCTCGACGGGCGGGCCTCGGCGGCGGGGGCGCCCCGGCTGGCGGCGGCGCTCTCCATCGCCGACTACGCCGCCGCCCCCGTGACCCGACCCGTCGCGCTATGATGAAAGGCCATGTCGACCTCCGCCAGTGAGCCGTTCCCCGCGGCGCCGGCCCCCCTCGACGCCGAGGCGCTGCGCATCGGGCACAAGCTGCGCGAGGTGGGGCGGACGCTCGACGCCCGCTACCTGGACAAGGGGGAGCTCATTCGCCTCTTGCTGGTCACGCTGGTGGCCGGCGAGCACATGCTGATCGTGGGGCCGCCCGGGACCGCCAAGTCGGCGCTGGTCCGGCACCTCGCGCGCCTCATCGACGCCCGCTACTTCGAGTACCTGCTGACCCGGTTCTCGGAGCCGAACGAGATCTTCGGCCCCATCGACATCAAGGCCTTCCGCGAGGGGACCTACCTGCGGCGGGTGGAGGCGATGCTCCCCGACGCCGACATCGTCTTCCTCGACGAGATCTTCAAGTCCAACTCGGCGATCCTGAACGCGCTGCTCAGCATCCTCAACGAGCGGCGCTTCTTCACCGGCGCCGCCAGCATCAAGGTGCCGCTGTCGTCGCTCTACGGCGCCACCAACGAGGTCCCCAACGACGACGCGTTGGGGGCGGTGTTCGACCGCTTCCTGGTCCGCGCCTCCTCGGAGAACCTCGACAGCTTCCACTTCCACGGCCTGGTCGAGCGGGGGCTGCAGGGGGAGATGGAGGCGCTGGCCGGGCAGGGGGGCGCCCCCGAGCCGCCGATAAAACCGCTGGTGTCCCTGGCCGAGATCCGCACCTTGCAGCAGCGGCTAGCGCAGAAGCTCCAGTTCCCCGAGGAGTTCCTGGCCCGCTACAAGGCGCTCTGCTTCCAGATCCGCTCCGAGGGGGTGACCCTCTCCGACCGGCGGGTGGTCAAGCTCCTCAAGCTCTGCGCGGCCAGCGCGCTCGTCGACGGGCGGGCCGCCGTCGACGACGGCGATCTGTTCGTGCTCCGCCACATCTGGAACAGCGTCGACCAGATCGCCATCTGCGACGACATCGTGCAGCCGGTGCTCGAGCGCCACCGGCAGGAGCACCCCGAGGCGCGCCAGGCCGGGCCGCGGGCGCGCGATCTGGACGGCATCCTGGCCGAGCTGGGGGCCATCCGCAGCCTGCTCCTCGGCGGCACCCCGCTCTCCGACGTGCAGCTCTTCTCGCAGCTCCGCAACCTGCAGGACATCCGG
>DASZVW010000158.1:0-5273 GCA_035546895.1 Polyangia bacterium | reverse complement strand
GTCTTCACGTCGAACAGGCAGGGGACGTCCTCCCGCCGCCGCATCGAGATCACCTCGCCGCTGATCGGCTTGCCTTCCGCGAGTGGCCGTACGATGGCGGCCTCGACCGGGCCCTCTTCCGATCTGCGCCGCAGGATGTGCAGGCCGCGCTCGTCCTTGCCGAACACGGCGGCGACGTCGCCCGTCGTCCTCGAGCTTCGGGTGTCTGCCACCCGCTCATTGTGCCATCAAAATCGCGTGGCGGCTCGTGGCCGGCGCGCCCGCCCCGGCGCCTAATGGACCGTGGCCGCCTCGACGCTCATCGCCTCCGGCGCCGCCTCGCGCAGCTCGGCCAGCGAGATGCGCAGGATGATGGCGTCGCCGGCCGCGTGGATCTGGCCGGTCCCCACGTCGATCGTCGACGGCTGCCAGAGCGACCGCCAGAACGACCACGGCATCTGCAGATCCGCCGCCGCCTCGCGCGTCACCGCGATCCGCAGCGTGTCGACCAGCCAGGTCTCCATGTCGACGAGCGGCGCCTGCACCCGGCCGATGGCGCGCCCGTTGGCGTCGAACACTTTCCGCCGCCGAAGCTGCTCCAGTTTCACGTGCATGCTCCCTCCCTCCACCGTTCCACCTGGTTCAAAAGCTAAGGCTCTCCCTCACCCGAGCAATGCGCGCGGCGGCGTGGCTCGGCCGTGCGGACCGTCGGCGCGGTTGATTTTGCGTCTCATTGACGGCGCGGCGGCCACGCGGCGCGCGGGGTTGCGCGCCGAGCCGCGCTGCGACGGAGCGCGAGCGGCGTTTTGGGGTACTCTTTCGGCCCGGAGGGATGGTCTTGAGCTTCGCGGCGTTCTTGAATCATTGGTGGAACCTCCCCTTCCTGGTGATGCTGGGGCTCTGCGGCGTCTTCTTCCTGCTGCAGGGGATCGGCTTTCTGGGCGCCGACGCCGAGCACGACGTGGACGTTGATCATGACGTCGACGTCGACGGTGGAGGCGACGCGGACGCGGACGCCGAAGGTGACGCCGACGCCGGGGCGATGACCGCCGGCTGGCACGAGGTGCTCTCCTTCCTGGGCGTCGGGCGGGTGCCGTTCATGATCGTGTGGGTCACCCTGTTCCTGTTCGGCGGCTTCAGCGGGATCTTCTTCAACCGGGTGCTGTTCGTCCGCGCCGGCGGCGCCTACCGCGGGATCTGGTTCTGGGGCGTGTGCGTCGCCGCGCTGGCGATCGGCCTCCTCGGCGTGCGCTTCTTCTCACGCCTGGCCGCGCGGCTCGTCGACGTGGGCGGCCGCCGCGCGGCGACCAAACAGGAGCTGACCGGCAAGATCGGCGTGGTCGCCTCTCCCGTGCTTGACGCTCGCTTCGGGGAGATTAGGGTCCACGACGACGGCGGCAACGAGCTCCTGCTGCACGCTTGCGTGCGCGACGGCGAGCCGCCGCTCGCGCGCGGGACGAAGGTGGTGCTCGTGAGCTACGACGGGGAAAAGCAGCTCTTCTGGGCTGCGGCCTGCCCCGAGGTCGAGGACGCGAAAAGGAGCTAGGTCATGTCGAGCGGACTGTTCCACGGGATCGAGATCTGGCAGATGGCCGCCGCGCTGGTCGGCGCCATCACGGTGTTCGTCCTGGTCTTCTTCGGGGCGATGGCCCGCTTCCTCAAGCGGCCGTCGCCGTCGGAGGCGATCATGCGGATCGGCCGCACGACCACCGACGTGTTCATCGGGCGCGCCTGCTGGATCGTGCCGGTGGTGCACCGGGCGGCGACCATGTCGCTGTCGACGATCGGCCTCACCATCCGGCGCGACGGGCACGAAGCCCTGGTCACCAAGGACTTCATCTCCACCAACTTGTCGGCGGAGTTCTACATCCGCGTCGAGCCGAACGACGACGACGTCAAGAAGGCGGCGCGCACCATCGGCATCGACGAGGGGCGCGCCTCCACCGACGCCATCCGCGCCAAGGCGCAGCAGCTACTCGAGCCCAAGCTGATCGGCGCCATCCGCGCCGTCGCGGCGCAGAACGCGTTCCTCGACCTGCACCTCAACCGCGAGCACTTCGGCCAGGAGGTCTCGAACGCGCTGCGCGAGGACCTGGGGCGCAACGGCTTCACGCTGGAGTCGGTCACCATCACCGAGCTGACGCAGACGCCGCTCTCCGAGCTGCGCACCGACGACATCTTCGGCGCCTCGGGGCGCGAGACGGTGACCAACACCGTGGTCGAGAAGAACATCGCGGTCAAAAGGAAGATGCAGGAGGAGGCCCAGCGCACCGCCGAGATCGCGCGCGAGCAGGAGATCAACGTCGCCCAGCAGAACCGCATCATGCGCGAGGGCAAGGCCAAGGAGGACGAGGCGGCGGCCAAGGCCGACCTGGCCAAGAACGAATCGATCGAGACGCGCGACCTGCAGCGCCAGGCCAACATCGCCGTCGAGCGGGCGCACAAGGAGCGGGCCGAGCAGGCGGCGGCCATCGACAAGCAGAAGGTCGTCGAGGCGGCGCAGGTCGACAAGGACAAGACCATCGAGGCGGCGCTGGTCGACAAGCAGATCGTGCTGACCATGAAGGCCAAGGACTCGGCGGAGGCGGACGCCCAGAAGGCGGCGGCGCTGGCGCTCAAGGCCAAGGCCGATCAGGAGGTGATCACGGTCTCCGAGGTCGCGGAGGCCGAGCGCCAGAAGCAGGTGGCGATCGTGGCCGCGCAGCGCGAGGCCGAGCAGCAGAAGATCGCCGCCGAGGTGGAGGCCTACAAGAAGAGGGTGGAGGCGGAGGCGGCGGCCGCCGCGCAGCAGGCGTCGGCGGGGGGCGCGGCCGAGGCGGTGAAGATCCGCGCCAAGGCGGAGGCCGACGCCGCCGAGATGCAGTCGACCTCGATCACCAAGCTGGCCGAGGCGCACCGCGAGGCCGGGCTCAAGGAGGCGGAGGTGCTGCGGCAGAAGAACGCGGCGGCCAACTCCAAGTCGCGCGAGATCCTGCTCCAGGAGGCGGTGCTGGCGCTCATCCAGAGCGCGCCCGACATGCTGCGCGAGCTGGTGAAGCCGGCCGAGAAGATCGCCGAGATCAAGGTCCTGCAGGTGGGGGGCGGGGCCGGGGGCGCGGCGGGCGCCGGCGGCAACGGCGCCTCCGCGCAGTTCCCGCTGCTGGGCGGGGCGCTGGGGCCGGTCACCAAGAGCATCATCGAGGCCTCGGCGATGCTGCCGATGCTCAAGGAGGTGATGAAGTTCACCGACGCCGACAAGATCAAGGCGGCCTTCGGCGGCGCCGGCGATCCGGCCGCCGCGCCGCCCGCGGTGGTGATGGCGACGCCGGCCGGGGGCGTGGTGCCGCCGCCGGTGGTGACCCGCGCCGGTCAGGTGACCACCGATGGCTGACCTCGCCATCGCCGCGCCGGCGGGCCTGGCGCCCCCCGTCGCCACGCCCGCCGAGGAGCTGGCCGCGCTGGTGAGCTGGGGCGCGGCGGCGTTCTACTGGGCGGAGGTGGGCGCCAACCCCCGGGTGCAGAGCTACTGGGACGCGCTCCACTACGTCGCCACCTCGCTCTCGGTCGGTTACGCCAACATCTTCCCGGTCACCGAGATGGGCAAGGCGATCGGCGCGCTTGTGATGATGGTGGGGCCGGCGCTGTCGGCGCGCGCGCTCGACGGCGCGACCGCGCGCTGACGTCGCGGGCGGCCCGTTCGTCCTCGCCGACGATCCGCGTTGAGGGCGCCGCGCCGCTAGACGGCGCTGGCCGTGGCGGCGGTCTGCCGTTGCAGCTCGTCGCCGAACAGCTCCTGCATCATGCGCGCGGTGGCCATCTTGCCGCCGCTCGCGTGGGCGGCCAGCGCGTCGGCGAACTCGGCGGCCGACTGGAAGCGCTCGGCGGGCTCGAAGGCCAGCGCCTTCTCCAGCACGCCGGCCGCCGGATCGGGGAGCCGCCGGAGCTCCTCGAGGTCGGCGGCGGTGAGGCCGCTCGCCGCCCGGTAGAGGACGTCGAGGTCGTTCTCCCCGTTGTAGAGCAGGCTGCCGGTCAGGCTGTAGTAGAGGACGTGCGCCAGTGAGAACAGGTCGCTGCGGTGGTCGACCGCCTGGCCGCGCGCCTGCTCCGGGGACATGAAGTTGGCGTTCCCCTTGACCATCCCCACCTGCGTCTTGCTGATGCGCCGGTTCGACTTGACGATGCCGAAGTCCGACAGCTTCACCTCGCCGCGCGAGGAGACCATCACGTTGCTGGCCGAGATGTCGCGGTGGACGATCCCCATCGGGTTGCCGGCCTTGTCGTGCTGCTCGTGCGCGTAGGCCAGCGCCTGCAGCGTCTCGTGCGCGATGTAGTAGGCCATCGCCTCGGGGAGGCCGGCGTTCTTCCGCTCGACGTAGCGGGTGACGAGGCGGGCCAGATCGCGGCCCAGGATGTACTCCTGGGTCATGAAGTACTCGCCGTTCACCACGCCGAAGTCGAACACCGGCACGATGTTGGAGTGGACCAGGCCGGCCTGCATCCGCGCCTCGTCGATGAACTGCGAGACCGCCTCCTTCTCGCGCGCCAGCTCGGGGCGCAACCGCTTGAGCACGAAGTTGCGGCTGAACCCCTCGACGCCGGCCACCTCGGCGACGAACAGCTCCGACATCCCCCCTTCGCCGAGGCGATCGACGAGCCGGTAGCGGCCGAAGGTCATCCCCACCGCCGCCGCCAGCGGCTGCCGGGCGACCGCCAGGCTGGGGGCCGGCCCCTGGCCGCTGCGGATGCTCACCGCCTTGCCGTCGGTGATGCGCCCCTGGCGCTGGTGGTCGGAGGAGGTGACGGCGTCGGGCCCCTGGGCGGGCGCGCGCGGGCGGGCGGGGGTGCCGAACTTGGAGGTCGGCTCGTGCGGGACCTCGGTGGGGACGGCCCCGACGGGGGCGGCGCGGCGGCCGGAGAAGAGCAGCGCCACGCCCCCGAGGGCCACGCCCAGCGCCAGCAGCCAGGTCCCCGGGTGGTCGGCGTACCAGGGGCCGACGGCCGGGGCGGCGGGCGGCGCCGCCGCGGGGAGGGTGACCGGGCGGCCGAGCAGCAGCACGGCGTCGAGATCGCCGCCGCCGGTCACGTGGACGGCGGCCAGCACGTACGTCTGCGCCCCGACGTCGACGATGGTGGAGGCGATGTCGCGCTTGCGCGCCTCGCCGACGATCGGCGGCTCGGCGGTCCCCAGGTCGGGCCCGCGCGAGACGGCCAGCCGATCGCCGATCCGCACCCGCACCACCGGGACGGCGGTCCGGGTGGGGCGCCACCAGTCCTCGTTGTCGAACAGGTCGACCAGCGTCGCGCCGTCGACGCGC
>DASZVW010000157.1:0-8430 GCA_035546895.1 Polyangia bacterium | reverse complement strand
GACAGCTCGCGCGATCGCCTCTACGTGACCATACAGGGTGGCGCGCCGCTCTATCCCAACACCGTAACCGCCATCGATCCGCGGGCGGCGGCGGTCACCGCCTCGATCCCGATCGGCTCGGACCCGAACGCGCTGGCGCTGTCGAACGACGCCTCGACGCTGTGGGTGGGGATGGACGGATCCTTCTCGATGCGCAAGGTGACGCTGACCGGCGCGACGCCGGCCGTGGGCCCGCTGCATCGGCTGATCGGCGCGACCTCCAACGGCGTCTATACCGCCAGCGTGTACGTGCAGGCGATGCTGCCGATGTCGGACTCGCCCGACACGGTGGCCGCGCTGGCCAGCGGCGGTCCGAACACCCTGGCCGTGTACGACGACGGGGTTCCGCGCGCGAACCCGAACAAGGTGACGTCGTACCCCACCTTCATCTTCAACGGACCGCCGGGACAGTTCTACGGGCTCGGGTCGACGGGGATCTCGGCCACGCTGTTCTGGATGCGCGTGCTGTCGACCGGGATCGCGCAAGCGACCTTCCCCAGCCTCCTCAGCGGCCAGGGCGCCGGGACGCTGTACAAGGCGAACCGCCTCTACGTCTCGGGGACGGCGTACGACGTGAGCACCCCGTCGACCCCCACGCCCGTCGGCACGCTGTCCGTCTCGGGCACGCTCTTCGACCACACGAGCCCGAACCGTATCTGCATGCTCTCGCAGACGAGCTCGTCGTGGGTGCTCCGCTTGATCAACACCGATACGCTCGCGCAGCAGGGGACGGCGGTCGACGTCCCCACCAGCCTGGTCGGCACGTCCGACTACCTCACCGACGTCGCCTACCTGGGCGGCGACGAGGTCGCGTTGCTGGCCCACGGGTCGATCACGCCGGCGCGCCTGGTGCTCCTGCACGCCCCGATGCTGGCCAACGACGGCGTGGATCCCTCGACCGGCGCCGGCGGCCAGGGGGGGAGCGCCACCGGCACCGGCGGCGTCACGGGCCAAGGTGGATCGTCTGGCTCGACGGGGACCGGCGGGTACGGTGGGGTCTGTGGCGGCTGCACCCTGCACACGCTCGACGTCCCCGGGTTTCACATGCGCTACGACCAGTCGCGCGCGCGGCTCTACGCGGTGCTCACCTACAGCGCCGCCCACGACCAGAACTCGCTGTTCTCGGTCGACGTGCCGAGCGAGACGGTGCTGGCCAAGGTGCCGATCCCCTCGTCGCCCCGCCAGATGGCGCTCGCCGACGACGGCACCACGCTGTGGCTCGGGTTCGACTCGTCGTCGACGATCAGCAAGTTCGACGTCTCGAACACGCCGCCCGTCTCCGTCGCGGTGGACACGCTTCCGTCCGTGGGGTCGGTGGTCGGCCTCTACGACCTGGCGCCGTTGCCGGGGAGCGCGACCTCGATCGCCGCCACCATCGGTGGCGAGGTGGCCGTGCTCGACGACGGCGTGGCCCGCCCGACCGTCGCCAACGGCAGGCTGTCGACCAGCGTGCTGGCTCCGGGCCCCGCCGGGACGCTGTTCGGATTGGACGCGGTCGACTCGGGCTTCACCTTCGCCTCTTACGCGATCAACGCCTCCGGCGTCACCTTGCTGGGGTCGCAGGAGGGGTTGATGGGCAACTTCTACGACGTCATTCACTACTACCAGGGGCGCGTCTACTCAGACACGGGCGAGGTGGTCGACGTCTCCGATCCCACCAACCCGGTGCGCGCCGGAAAGTTCGACTACAGCGGCCTCGTCGCGCCGATGTCCCCCACCCGCACGCTCATGCTGGCGAGCGGCCCCATCATCGACTTTCTGCAGCTCCTGATCCTGGATAACGACAACTTCACCCCGGTCGCCTCGCTCCCCTTCGACAGCGGCATCGATGGAGGGACCATCAGCGGCTTCTCCGACCTCATCTATCTCGGCGACGACGGCGTGGCCTTCCTCGGCACGACGTCCGGCGGCACCGACAAGTTGTGGATCCTCCGCTCGCCCGTGATCGGCGCGCCGCCCTGATCGACCAGTATCCCCGGGCGACTTGGGCTACAATGGCCAGCGGCCGCGCATTCGTCTGAAGCGCGGTGTGGCTGCCAAACGGAGAGCTCATGCGTCGCCTCGGCCTCGTCGTCTCGGTGTCGGTCCTGGCGTTGATGGGGTGCGGGTCCGGCGGCGGCGGCGCCGGAACGGGCGGCTCCCTGGGGACGGGCGGTTCGGCCGGGCAAGCGGGCGCAGCCGGGATGGGCGGCGCGGCCGGGATAGGCGCGGCCGGGAAGAGCGGCGGCGGTGGCGCGGGCGGAGCCGGTATCGCGGGCGCCAACGGCGCCGCCGGGGTGGCCGGCACGAACGGTGGCGGTGGTGCCGCGGGAACGCAGGGCGCGGCGGGCGCGACCGGGAGCGGCGGCCAGGGCGTCGACGGAGGCGTGCTGCAGCTCGACGGCGGCGGGTCGGTCCAGGCGCTCCCGATCGTTGCCAACGACCTGGCGTTCGATTCGACCCGGGGCGTGCTCTACGCCACGACGAACCTCAACCCCGATGCGGGGGTCGTGCTCTCGATCGACCCTCCCTCGGCGAAGGTCACCGGGACGTTGCCCGTCGGGGGCATCCCGGGTCTCCTCGCCATCTCCGACGACGACAGCGCCCTCTATGTCGGGATCAACACGCCCGATACCCCCGAGCTGTTTCCCGGGATCGACGGAGGCAACACCATTCGGCGCATCGACCTCACGACGATGACGCCCGGGCCCGCCGTCTCCATGGGGACCAACACCTCGACGACGCTCACCGCCGGTCAGATCGTCGCCAGGCCGGGATCTTCCACGCAGTACATGGTTTCGCTCCGCCAGCCGGGGTTCACGCCCGACTACGCGGGCCTGGCGCTCTACGACGGCACCAAGCTGCTCGCGTCGTTGAGCAGCTTTTACGGCAGCGGCGACACCATCGCCTTCGCCACCCCCTCGGTCCTGGTCGGGTGCAGCAACTTCCAGTCCGCGTCCCAGCTCATCGAGTTCGCCGTCAACACCAACACCATCCCGGGAATGGAATCGATCACGGCAACGTCGGCGAAGGCGAGCGGGCTCATCACCGACGGCCAGAAGACCCAGATCGTCACCGGCGGCGGCTTGATCTTCGCCAACGACGGCCAGACGGTGGACGAAACGCAGCTGATCCAGGTCGGCACCTACAGCGACAGCGTCCTGGCAAAGGACCCGGGCCCCGCCCCCGTCCTCGATCCCAACGGCATGGACGTCTGGTTCTTGCGCACCGCCGATCCGAGCCAGCCGGCCCTGCTCGACTTCGACCGGACGACGTACACCCTGCGCCGGAGCATCTCGCTGGCGTCGCTGGCGGACAGCTACATCGAGAGCGCGACCGCGCTCGTCCAGTGCCCCCCGACCGGCTTCGCCTTCCTGACCGACTCGAAGATCTACGTGGTGACGCTGCCGAAGGATGCAGGCGCCTCGGATGGCGGCGTCGATGCGGGCTGCAACGACGTCTGCACGACCCCCGGCGCCACGGAGTGCGCCGCCAATTCGACGATCGCGACCTGCGCCGATCAGACCGCCACCTGCCGCAGCTGGCAGGCCTCGATGCCGTGTGGCACCGGCCTCGCGTGCCAGCGGCTCGGAGGACCGATCTGCTTCGACCCCAACTGGGCGGCGTGGCCGATGCCCAATGACGCCGCCGACGTCGCGCAAGGCGCGCCGAATCCGACCCACTACACGGACAACGGCGACGGCACCGTCACCGACGACGTCACCGGTCTCATGTGGCAGAAGACGCTCCCCGTCACCTCGCCACCGCCCTACTGGAGGTGGGCCGACGCGCTCCTCTACTGCCAGGGCCTGCGGCTGGCCGGCTTCGACAACTGGCGGCTCCCGTCGGCGATCGAGCTGCTCTCGATCGTCGACTACGGACACGCGAACCCGGCCATCGATCAGACGGTCTTTCCGAACACGCCCGCCCTCACCTTCTGGACCTCGACCACCACCGCCAGCGCCGCCGGGAGCTACTGGGCCGTGCTCTTCGAGGACGGGCGCGCGATCCCGCAGGACGAGTTCGGCCAGCAGTACAGCTACGCGCGGTGCGTGCGATGAGGCGCGGCCGCGCGGCGCTGTTGCTGGCCGGCGTGGCGGCGATCGCCGTCGTGTTCGCCATCACCCGGAAGGGTGCCTCGTCGGCCCCGCCGGGGCGCTACGTGATTCCCGGCGACGGAACCGTCTACGACACCAAGACGAAGCTCACCTGGCAGCAGGCCACCCTGCCGGTCCAGACCCAGAGCGTCGCGATCGCCGAGTGTCCATCGGTCGGCCTCCCGGGCTCCGGGTGGCGGCTGCCGACGATCAAGGAGCTCCACACGCTCATGGACTTCTCCGCGGCCGCGCCCCCCTACATCGATCAGACGGCGTTCCCGGGGACCCCAACCGCCAACCAGTCGGCCTACTGGAGCTCCAGCGTTCAGGTCGGGAACCCCGCCGGGTCGCTGGCGATGGGCTGGACCGTGTACTTCTCCAGCCCGGTGACGATGTTCAACCCGACAAACGTCAGCGCTTACGTGCGCTGCGTCCGCTAGGCGGATATCGACCGGCCCCTTAGTTCAGAGAACCCTCCCCTCCGGCTGTCGGGCGGGTGCCGTCAGGCGGCTCTTCGACCTCAGTCTCGAGCTTGCGCAAGGCTCCCGAAGCCGGGACCTAACCCGATCCCGCCCGCAACACGCTCGCCGCTTCGGCCGTCCGCTTCGCCGCCGCCAGGAAGGAACAGCCCGCGCCGACGGCTAGGGTCAAGGTCGATGCGGCGTCATCGGTTCGAACGGGATTCGGCGGCTCAGCGCGCCTCCCGCTCCATCCCGGCGAGCGCCGCCTCCGAGTCCTCGGCGTGCCGGGCGAGCAGCGCGGCAAACGCCCGCTGCATCTCGATCTTCCGGCGCATCCAGCGGAGCTGCGCGGCCCGATCGAGCTTGCGGGCATCGTGCGGCACGGCGGGGAGATCGCGCATCGCCCACATCGCCTGCGCGGCGCGTCCGGCGGCGGCGGCCATCGCGCGGTACTCGCGCGCGACCGCCCGAATCGCCGCGTGCTCGCGGGCGGCGGCCGGCGTGCCTGTCCCGACCGAGGCGGCGTGCGCCTCCATGTTCGCGGCCACGTGATCCATCAGGGCCTGCCAGCGGAGCGGCACCTCCGCCGACTCGGCCATCTCCTGCCCGCAGGTCGCTTCCTTGGCGTTCTCGTCAGGTCTGCTCATGCCGGACTTGGTCTCCCCGCCGAAGACGGCGGACGTGGTGCGTAGCGACGGCGCTACCAGCCGAGGCGGACGGCGAGCCAGAGGACGGCGACGATCCCCGCCGCCACCAGCACGTTGGCCAGCACGCCGGGGACGAAGTACGGGTAGATCAGCATCGCCAGCCCGGCCACCACCTGCGGGACGCGCGCCATCTTCCGCCCGTAGTGCAGCAGGATGAAGCCGATCGAGGAGATGATCAGCGAGGCGATGATCCAGCCGGCCGAGAGGTTCACGATCTCGAGTATAGGCCGCCCGCGGCCTCGGCGCCGCTAGACCATCCAGCGCGGGAAGCGGGCGCGCAGGGCGGCGTCGAGTCCCAGCACCCGCCCGGGCGGCGCGAACAGGAAGACCACGAAGATCGCCCCCATGAGGAGCGCGTTGCCGGGCGGCGCCAGCCCCTGCCCGCCGCCGAAGGCGAACGAGAACAGCAGCAGCGCCCCCAGGAACGCCGCCAGGCGGGTGAGCAGCCCCAGCAGCATCGCCAGGCCGACGGCCAGCTCGCCGGCGGTGACCAGGGTGCCGAAGATCTTGGGATGCGCGCGGGCCGACTGGACGACCGGTAAGAAGAACCCGTAGGTCTTGTGGGCCTCGACCCAGCCGTCGAGGGTGCCGAGCAGCGGCGTGCCGTGCAGCCAGCCGTGCTGCAGCTTCCCCCAGCCTTCGATGACCAGGATCAGGCCGCAGAGGATCCGCAGCGGAACCAGATATCCGAGCGGGATGCGCTCGCCCATGAGTTCACCTTAGCGGGTCGCCGCGCGCCTGCAAGTTCGGGTGCTGAATCGCGCAGCGGGTGTTAACGTCGGGCCGTGGCAGAGACGAGACGGCCGACCAGCCCGGCGGCGGAAGAGATCCTGGGGCTCTACTTTCCCGTCCTCGATCACGGCTTCGTGGCCCTGGTCGACTACCTGGGGACCGACGAGTGCGTCGAGCGCGCCGCCCGCGTCAGCTACGGCTACGGCACCCGCCAGCGGAGCGCGACGCGGGGCCTCTTGCGCTACCTGCGCCGCCACAAGCACACGACGCCCAGCGAGATGGTGGAGCTGAAGTTCCACTGCTGCATGCCGATGTTCATCGCCCGGCAGTGGATCCGGCACCGCACGGCGAACGTCAACGAGTACTCGGGGCGCTACTCGCTGATGCCGATGCTCTTCTACACGCCGGAGGCCGCGCAGCTGCAGACGCAGAGCCGCCAGAACAACCAGGGGCGCAGCGGCCAGGCGGTCGCCGCCGGCGTGCACGCCGAGGCGCTCCGCCGCTGGGAGGAGATCCGCCGCCAGAGCACCGACGCCTACGGCTGGCTGACCGGGAACGAGGTGGCGCGCGAGCTGGCCCGCATCGACCTGCCGCTGTCGACCTACACGCAGTGGTACTGGAAGGTCGACCTCCACAACCTGCTGCACTTCCTGACCCTGCGGGTCGACGCCCACGCGCAGTGGGAGATCCAGGAGTACGGGCGGGTGATGGCCGGGATGCTCAAGCGGGTGGCGCCGCTGTCGTACGAGGCCTGGATCGACTATGACGTCTGCGGCGCGCACCTCTCGCGCGGGGAGCTGGAATCGCTGCGCGCGCTCGTGCGCGTGGAGAACGACGGCCTGGCGGCGACGGCCGGCCGCCTCGATCGCGCCGCGCTCGGCGAGCGCAACCTCGCCAAGCGCGAGATCGACGAGCTCTACGCCAAGCTGACGCCGCCGGCCGCCGTCCCCGACTTCAGCATCGACCCCGCCCAGGCGCGCACCGCCGAGCACTTCGCCGAGCGCTTCGCCAACGCCGTCCCCAGCGCCGACCGCGCCCCGACGGAGTAGACTCCGGGTTGCGCAGGCAACCAACCGCGGACGCCGCCGATGACGGGTGGCCATGGGGAAGGTCATGCAAAAGATCAAAATTACGAATTCGGCAGACATCATTCGCGCCCAGGATGGTCACCTCGCGCCCGAACAGATCAGGACGACGGAGGTCGATGCTCTCATCGACACCGGCGCCAGCACACTGATCCTGCCGGCAGACGTGGTTGCCCGATTGGGGTTCACGCAGGTCGAGGTGAAGAAGGTCCGCCTCGCCGACGGCAGCCTGATCGACTCACCGCGTGTCACGAACATCCGCCTCGAGATCTGCGGGCGCGACATGCTGACCTCCGCCTACGTCATGCCGGCCGGCACCACGCCGCTGGTCGGGCAGATCCCGCTCGAGGAGCTCGACCTGGTCGTCGATGCCGGGCGCCAGGCGCTGCGGCCCAACCCGGAGCACCCGGACGGGCCGGTGATCGACGCGCTGGCCGCCGCTTGACGGCCGGCGCGCCGGTTCGCTCACGGCCGTCCAAGGTTCGCGACGGCGGCGGGCGCGAGGCGGCGGCGCGCGCGCCGTCGCAGCCAGACCGCGAGCATCGCCGAGAGGACGGCGATCGAGACCCACTGGGCGGTCGACAGGCCGAGGGCGCGGCCCCGGTCCTGGTCGCCGCGAACGAGCTCGATGGCGAACCGCCCGGCCGCGTAGGTGGCGATGACGAGCGCGAAGGCGCGCCCGTCGCGGTGACCGCGCGCGATCGGGATCGCCGCCAGCGCGGCGGCCACCAGCCCGAGCGCCGCTTCGTAGAGCTCCGTCGGGTGGACAGGCAGGCTGGGGGAGCCGCGGGGGACGAACCCGCGCCGCGCGTGATCGAGCGCGGCCAGGCTCCCCGGCGGGAACCGGACGCCCCAGGCGTGCGCGGTGGGGAGCCCGTAGTCGCAGCCGGCCAGGAAGCAGCCCGTCCGGACCAGCGCGAAGGTCAGGCCGACGCCGACGGCCACCCGGTCGAAGAACGGCGCCAGCGGCTGGCGCGCGGCGTGAAGGTAGATCGCGGCCGCCGCGGCGGAGAACAGCAGCCCGCCGTAGGCCGCCCGGCCCGGGTGCGCGATCGGCCGCCAGGAGGCCGCGGCCACCGCCGCCGGGACCGCGCGCGCCGCCTCGAACAGGTACCCGCCCGCGAGCGCGCCGACGTAGGCGCAGGCGATCGCGTAGGCGGTGTGCCGCCGCGAGGCGCCGTCGCGCGCCGCCAGGCGCAGGGCCAGCGCCGAGCCGAGCAGCGTCGCCAGCGAGGCGAGCTCGAAGTAGTCGGGCGCCAGCCAGGACGGCAGGCCGTGGCGCGCCAGCCAGGCCAGCAGCAGCGGCCTCACCGGCGCCTCCCGACCAGGT
>DASZVW010000156.1:0-4625 GCA_035546895.1 Polyangia bacterium | reverse complement strand
GGCAGTTCGGGGACCGGCGGCGCCTCGGGCACGGGCGGCACGACCGGCACCGGCGGCAAGGCCGGGGCGAGCGGGACCGGCGGCTCGACGGGCACCGGTGGCGCGACGGGCACCGGCGGCTCGACGGGCACCGGCGGCGCGACCGGCACCGGCGGCTCGGGGAACGCGCCCGGCAACGCCAGCTCGGTCTACCCGCCGGTCGGCGGCACCAACGTCTGCCCCGACCCGCAGCTCCGCATCACCTTCTCGGGGACGCCGAGCGTCGGGACCTCGGGCCTCATCCAGGTCTTCAACTCGGGCGGGACCGCCGTCTCCACCGTCGACGTCGGCGCCAGCAGCTACAGCACCACCAACGGCGGCATGACCTTCAACGTCCAGCGGCCGGTCTACGTCGACGGCAACACCGTCGTCGTGTACCTGCCGTCGAAGCCGCTCACCTACGGGCAGACCTACTACGTCAATGTCGCCTCGGGCGCCATCAAGGCGCCCGGCGGCGCGGCGTTCGTGGTCAGCGGCTCGACCGCCTGGCGCTTCACCACCGCCTCGGCGGCGCCCACCAACAAGACCGCCATCGGCGTCGCGCTCGACGGCTCGGCGCCGTTCTGCTCGCTGCAGGGAGCCCTCGACTTCATCCCCGCCAACAACACCGCGGCGACCACCGTCTCCATCGCCAACGGCACCTACCACGAGATCGTCTACTTCAAGTCGAAGCAGAACGTCACCATCCAGGGGGCCAGCGAGACCGGCACCGTCATCGAGGGGGTGAACAACAACAACCTCAACCCCAGCACGCGCGGGCGGGCGCTGTTCGGCGCCGACAGCACCAACGGCCTGACCCTCGACACCCTCACCATCTACAACCAGACCCCGCAGGGGGGCTCGCAGGCCGAGGCCGCGCGCATCGAGAGCTGCGACAAGTGCGTGGTCACCAACTCGACGATCATCAGCTACCAGGACACGCTGCTCTGGGACGGCCGCATCTACGCCAAGAACGACCTCATCGAGGGGAACGTCGACTACGTCTGGGGGGGCGGCGTGGTCTTCTTCGACAGCTGCGAGATCCGCACCATCAACCGCTCGGGCGGCGTCATCGTGCAGGCGCGCAACTCCGCCTCGGGCTACGGCTACGTGTTCAACAACTGCAAGCTCACCTCCGACTCGGTGTCGACCGGCATCGCGCTGGCGCGCATCGACCTGACGCAGTACCCGGCCAGCATGGTCGCGTACGTCAACTGCCAGATGACCAGCAACATCGCGCCCGTCGGCTGGACGATTACCGCCGGCACCGACACCTCGCAGCTCCGGTTCTGGGAGTACAAGAGCGTCACCTCGTCGGGGACGGCCGTCGACGTCAGCAAGCGCCTCGCCGGCTCGACCCAGATCTCCGCCTCCGAGGCGACGATGATGAGCACGCCGTCGGTGGTCCTGGGCGGCTGGCAACCGCCCGGGACCTGAGTCAGCGCGGCTGGACGCGCGCGGTGTAGATGTTGAGCACGCCGCCGCGGTCGGAGGTGAAGTAGAGCGTGGTCCCGTCGGGCGAGAGCCAGGGATCGCGCTCGTCGGCCGGCGTGTTCAGATCGTCGAGGGGCTGCGTCACCGAGAACGGCTCGCCGGTCGAGCGGCGCCAGGCGACGAAGAGGTCCGAGGTCGCCGCGCCGGCGTCCGTCCTCCCGGCGTCGGCCCCCCGCCCCCCGTCGGCGGCGGAGGCCCCGGCGTCGGCCGGCGCGGTGACGGGCGCCGAGGAGAAGAACAGCGTCAGGCCGTCGTCGGTCAGGAAGCCGTCGACGGTGCTGCGGTCGGCGTAGGCGAGCTCGGGGACCGCCACCGGCGCCCCGAACGGCGCGCCGGCGGTGGCGCGCGCCGCCAGGTAGGTCTGGTAGTTGCCGGCCCCCGGGTTCTGCGGCGCCGGCTTGGTCGAGGCCATCGGCATCACCAGCGCGCGCTGCCCGGGCGGGCGCGGGATGTCGTCCTCGGGCGAGTTGAGCGCCACCACGTTGACCGGCGTCGACCAGGCCTCGCCCCGGGTCGCGCGCTGCGACACCCAGATGTCGACGCCCCCTGCCCCGCCGGCGCGGTCCGACCCGAACCAGAGCGTCAGCCCGTCGGTGGAGATCGCCGAGCTGGTCTCGAACGAGGCGCCGTTCACCGCCGCCACCGCCGCCGGCGCCCCGAACGGCGCGCTCGGCGAGGCGCGGGTGGCGAACCAGACGTCGCCGTTGCCGCTCACCCGATCGCTGGTGAAGTAGATCTCCAGGAGGTCGCCGGTCAGCGTCGGGTTGTCGGTCCGCGAAGGCGAGGCGAGCTCCGCCACCGGCGCGGGCGCCTCGAAGTGGTACGGGATCGGCGAGCTCGCCCCCAGCGCCACGATCTCGCCGCGCGAGCAGGACGCGGCGCTGGCCGCCGCCAGCAGGCAGGCCGCGCGGGCGATCGAGACACCGGGCCCCATCCCCCGATGCTAACATCGGCGCGCGGTGCGCTCGGCAGCGGTCGTCTCCGTCCTCGCCGCCCTGGCCTCTCCCGCCGGCGTGATGGGGGTCGCCCGCGCGGCGCCCGACCCCGCGGTGGCCAGCGCCCGGCTCGAGGTCCAGGCCGCCGCCGACTGCACGACGCGCGAGGAGCTCGTCGCCCGGGTGGCCGCCCGCTCGCGCCGGATCCGCTTCGACGACGGGGCCGCCGGGCCCACCCTGCGCGCCGTCATCGCCGCCGGGCCCCGGGGCGGCGCGGTCGGCGAGCTGGTGATCGCGGAGCCCGACGGGCGGACCTCCTCGCGCCGGATCTCCGCCCCCTCCTGCGCCGAGGCCACCGACGCCGTCGCGCTGGTCATCGCGCTGACGCTCGATCCGACCTCGGCCGCCGCGACGCGCCCGACGGCCTCGCCCGGTGGCCCCACGGTCGCCGCGCCCGCCGCCCCCGGCACGTCGGCCGCACCTCCGGGCGTCGCCGCCGAGCCGAGCGCCTCACGTCAGACCGCCACCTCGCCCGACCGGGAGCCGGCAAGAGCGCCCGCCCGAAAAGGGGCGCCCGAGGCCGACGAGGCGGCCGCCGTGGTGGCGGCGCCCCCGGCTGCCCCGGTCGCCGAACGCGCGCGCTTCGGCGCCGGCGTCACGGGGCAGGCGCTCGTCGGCGCCGCCCCCGACACCCTGGCGGGATTGGGCGTCTACCTGGTCGCCGCGCTCGATCGCGACGCGCTCTGGTCGCCGGCGGCCGTCCTCTGGGGGACGCACGCCGCCGCCAGCGGGCTCGTCGAGCCGGGCGGCACGGCGGCCTTCACGCTCGACGCCCTGACGCTGGACGCCTGCGCGCTGCGCCTCCGCGTCTCGGCGTTCGAGGCCCGGGCCTGCGCCAGCGCGCTCTACGGCCGCCTCGGCGCCACCGGGTCCGATACCTACGCGCCGGCGTCGGTCTCGCGCCCCTACCTGGCCGCGGGCGGCGCCGTCCTGCTGACGGCCGATCTCGGCCACCTGTTCGAGCTCTCGGGGCGTGTGAGCGGCGGCGCGTCACTGATCCGGGATTCGTTCTCGTTCTCGCCCGCCGTCTTCCACCGCACGGCGGCGGCGACCCTGGCTGCCGGCCTCGGCTTCGGCCTGCGCTTTCCGTGATCGGACCGCCCCCCCACAGGCATAATGGGGTGGGACATGCTGGGGCGATTGCGGCTGGTACACACCGGGGCGGAGGCGATCCCGCCTGCCCCGGCGCCCGCGCGCCCGGAGCCGGATCGCGCCCGCCTCGAACGGATGTTCGTGGCCCACCACGCGATGGTCTGGCGCACGATGCGCCGCCGCGGCCTGTCGCCGGACGCCGCCGGCGACGTCACCCAGCAGACCTTCCTGGTCGCGGCCGAGCGCCTGGGGGACATCCACCCCGACAGCGAGCGGGCCTTCCTCGTCGGCACCGCGCTGCGGGTCGCGCACTCGCTGGGGCGCAAGACGGTCCGCTGGCAGCTGGAAGAGGACATGGACCAGCACGCGGGCGAGGCGCGCAGCGTGAGCGACGAGCGCGCGGCGGTGCAGCTGTGCGACCTGGCGCTCTCCAAGGTCGACCCCGAGCTGGCCGAGGTGTTCGTGATGTTCGAGCTCGAGGGGCTCTCCTCGCCGGAGATCGCCGCCTCGCTGGAGATCCCGCTCGGCACCGTCGCCTCGAGGCTGCGGCGCGCGCGCGAGCAGTTCCGCCTGGTGGTCGGCCGGATCGAGCTGACCATGCGCCGCGAAGGCACCGCATGAGAGGGACCGCGTGAACCGGCCCGACGCCCGCTTCCCGACGCAGCTCCGCGTCGTCGGCGCCACCGATCTCGAGCGCCGGCTGCTGGAGGCCGGCGCGCGCGAGCTCCCCTCCGTCGAGCTGACCGAGAAGATGCAGCGGGCGCTGGGGCTCTCGCTCGGGGCCGGGGCCGCGGCGGCGGGCGCGGCCGCGAAGTCGACGGCGGCCGGCGGCGCCGGATCGTCGGCGCCCGCGCTGGCCTGGCCGGCCATCTCCGTCGGTGTGCTGGCGCTGGCCGTGACCGGCGCCGTGGTCGGCCTCCGCACCACGGCCGTTCACCGCGCCGCCGGCAAGCCGGTGGCGATCGCCGCCCCCGCCCCCGTCCCGACGCTGGCGCCGCCGCCGGTCGCCGTCGAGACGCCGGCGCC
>DASZVW010000155.1:0-3347 GCA_035546895.1 Polyangia bacterium | reverse complement strand
GGTGGCGCTCGCCAAGACGCACCCGGGACTGACCTATGGCACCGAGATCGAAGTGCGCCCGGTGAAGGCGGTCGCGCTCCCCCCTCGCTGATCGCCGGCCGCCGTTCTTACTTCTCGGTCGCCGCGCGCGGGGCGCAGATCCGGGCGTCGTGGAGCCGGTAGGGCGACCCGTCCCAGGGCGCTTCCTTGTTCGGCACCAGCGTGCCGGTGACGATCACCGTCTGCCCGCGCGCGACGACGCCGCAGCAGACGCGCGACTCGTCGCCGACGCAGCCGACGCCGTCGAGGGGGATGATCTTTCCGCCCTCGGCGCCGACGACGAGCTCGCAAGAGACGCCGTTGCAGCAAGCCTTGACGTCGGCGCGTGGCTTCCGGGTGACGGGATCGAGCTCGCTGCACGCCACCAGCGTCGTGCTGCAGCCGCCGGCGCGCAGCGGCCCTTGCACGCTCACGGTCGCGCCGGCGGCCGGCAGCGCGGCGGCCGCCTCGGGGGTGATCGCGCGGGCGCCCGCGGGGCAGGCGGGGACGGTTCGGGCGACGACGCGACACGGGCGGTGGACGCCGCAGCTTTCGCCCCAGGCGGACTGTCCGGCCGGTGTGTCGACCGGCGCCGGGTTGGGGTTGACCGGCGGGGGCGGCGGGGGCTCGAAGGTGATGGCGACCGGGCGGTCGGGGGCGGTCGCCGGCGAGTAGCCTTCGCCCCAGCAGAACAGGCGACCGGCCTCGGTGAGGGCGCAGGCGCTCGCCCGATCGCCGGGGCTGACGACGACCTCCTGGGCGGTCAGCCCGCGCGGCGTCGGGATCGCCCCCTTGCACCAGAGCTCGCCCGCCTCGGAGATCATGCAGATCCCGCGCGGACCGACGTCGAAGGCGTCCGTCACCTCGGCCGGCCGGATCGGCTTGCCGCCGGAGAGCGGTCCGAGGAACCTCTTGAAGCGATCGCTCCCGGCGATCACGGCCGGCGTCGGGCTGCACGCGGCGGCCGGCGCGGCGACGGTGCCGCCGCCTCTCAGCGGCCAGGCGCCGGTCAGCCCGGCGGGGCAGAGCGACGGGGCGCCGAACAGCCCGTCGCGGCTCGCGCCCCAGCAGACGATCCCCGGCGACGGTCCCGACCCGCGGCGCGCGCAGGTGAAGAGATCGCCGCCGCGCAGATCGCCGCGCCCCCGGTTGGGCGCGTAGCCGAGGCCGGGGAGGCGGAAGTCGATGGGGACGCGGATCGGCCGCCGCGCGCAGGCGACGTCCTTGCCGTCGACGCGGCAGACGTCGGGCGCGGCGACGCCGAGCTGTCCGTAGTCGCCGCGGCCCCAGCAGAAGAGGCCCTGCAGCCTCGGCGGACCGCCGTCCTTCCAGGCGCAGCCGTGCCAGGTGCCGAGGCCGACGTTCTCGGTGATCCAGAGCTTCAGCAGGGACGGGGGCGCGCCGCCCGCGCCTCGATCGCCGAGCTGGCCGAAGCTGTCGTCTCCCGCGCACCAGAGGTCGTTGTGCTTGCTCGGGCAGGCGAAGGTGCCGCCCACCAGACCGGGGTAGAGCGCGCTGATGTCGAGGAAGGTCTGTGGAGGCGGGCGCGGCGGTTCGGCGCCGGTCGCGCGCGGCGGCGCGGGCGGACCGAACGGCCGCAACGCCGGCTCACCGCGCCGGGGCGGATGGAAGCAGCGAACCTCCTCGTCGACCACGCGGCAGATCCGATCCGGCCCCCCCGCCAGCCGGCCCCCGACCGGCAGGGGCGCTCGCCAGGCGGGGAGCGAAGCGAGCGGCGCGGTCGGCCCCGGCGCCGCCGCCTCCCAGCAGTCCCAGGCCCCCTGCCTGTCGCGGCCGACGAGGGCGCACCCCCACCCGTCCCCCACCATGTACTGGAGGACCTCCCCGCCGGCCGGCGGTTCGCCGGGCGGACTCGCCGCCAGCAGCGTGACGAACAGGATGAAGGCTGCCATCGCTCCTCCTTGGACTACGCCGGTGGATGAACCGCAAGTGTCTCCTTGACGCGATGGGACCGGTCGCGCAATCCTGGAAGAAATTTCACGGGGGTTCGCGTGGCGAATTCGACGGGGGAACATCCGGTGACGGCGAAGCTGAGTCGAGAGGTCCTGCCCTATCTGGCGACCTCCTACGGCCTCCCACGATTGTGGTTTTGCCGGACTGCCCTCGTCTTCTCGTTCGCGACCGACGTGCTGGCCGTCCTCGCGTTCTTGGGGGCCGCGCCGCCGAGCATCGTCGCGCTCCTGCAGACGTCGTCGTTGTCGGCGGCGAAGGCGGCCCCGCCGGGCGCCGACGTTCCGGCGCTGCTCGCGCCGATTCCAGCGAAATTCCGTTACCCGGTCCTCGCCGTGATCGGCGTTTGGGTGTTACTGCGGGTCCTTTTCTATCGCGGCGATTGGCCAAAGCGCGCTGTGCTGGCGACGAGCTGCCGTCGCATGTTCAAGCAGATCGAAGCCAGGCTGCACAGCGTGCTGACGCAGCCGAATCCCATGCCCGAGATCGTCAAGCTCATGGTCGAGCAGGTGCAACCGATGGTCGACCGCAACATACAGGAGGGCGCGTGGCCGTGGCCCGGCCCGAATTTGAAGGCGGACGCAAAAGCGAAGGAACTGCTCGCCACCTTTTGCGAGCGCTACGAGAAAGGGTGGACGCCCGTCGATCGGCAAGGGTACGCCCCCACGTGAGCGCCAAGGGACAAATGGAGAAACCCACCATCAAAGCGCGGTTCGTGCTGGACGACGCCGGACAGCCCGTCAAGTTCGAACGGGGCGGCGTCGACCACTACAAGATCGATTTGCAGATCGAAGGCGCGCCGGCGACGACCTACGCCGTGACGTACATGCTCGACGAGACGTACTACGAGCGCGTGCGCGAGTCTCGCGAGGAGGGCAACTTCAAGGAGGAGCTCACCTCGTACGGCGATTATGTGATCCAGGCCAAAATTCGCTCGCCTAGCGGGATCGAGACCATCGCGGCGCCGTTGTCGGGCGCGCTCGAAATGGGTCATGCCGGTGAGACATCCCCGGCGATTCAACAAGCGCTGAGTGACATCAAGGCGCGGTGACGCCGCGGCGCGCGTTCGGACGCGCCACTCGACCCGCGAGCCCCGGGTGCGCGACGGACTAGGAACGCACATCCGTCGTCACCGCCATCGCCGTGCTGCAGTAGGTGCGACCTCAGCCGCGCGACGCGACCAGGCGGCGCTGCGAGGCCACGATGGCCCGGGCGGCGGCGCTCGCGTCGTGGCGGATCTGGTTGAGCATCCCGCGGGTCGAGATCCGGAAGCCGACGAAGTGGAGTCCCGGGCGGACGGTGATCTCGCCGCGGGCGCCGAGGCCGGTGGGGCCGCAGGCGGCGGCCAGCGCGCCGAG
>DASZVW010000154.1:0-1980 GCA_035546895.1 Polyangia bacterium | reverse complement strand
GCTCGGCGTCGGCGGTCCCGCCGAAGGCCCCCAGGTTGATGCGCCCGCCATTGGGCGTCGGCTCGGCGCCCACGTCGTCGGCGGGATCTCCACGGTCGGTCGAGGCCTGAGGCGCGGTCAACCGGAAGTCGTGACCGGCGAGGTCGGCGAAGGTGACCGCGGCGGCCAGATCGCCGGTCCCCGCGCCGAGCCCCGTGTAGGCCGTGGTGTTCCCGAACAGATCGTCGTAGCTGCTGGTCAGCGCGCCCGGCGCCCGGCCGGCGAGCCCGGTATCGTTGCCGGTCAGGAGGCTGTTCTTGACGCTGGCGGTCCCGGCGGCGTCGATCCCCGTCCCGTTCCCCACCACGGTGGCGTTGGCGATCGCCGCCCCGCCCCCCGCGGCCACCGAGATCCCGGCGGTCGCGCAGTCGTGCACCACCAGGTGCGTCAGGGCCACGCCGGTCGCGGCGCCCGACACCGACACGCAGGTCGCCGCGCCCGCGACGGTCGCCCCGTCGAGCCCGGCGGGCGACTTCGGATCGGTCCCCTCGAAGCTGACGCCGACCGGCTGCCCCGTCCCCGCGATGATCGTCCGCCCCGCCCCCGCCCCCTCGAGCTTGACGCCGGCCCCGACGTGCAGCGTGTCGGCGAGCGGAAACGTCCCCGCGCCGAGGGCGACGACGTCACCCGCCACCGCGCCCGCCACCGCGCTGCTCAGGTTGGCGGCGGGCACGCCGTTGACGGTCACCGCCCCCGAGGTCAGCACCGTGAACGTCTCGGGGGCCGACCAGGGCGACAGCGCCCCCTGCGGATCGCGCGCCCGCACCGCGAAGGTATAGGTCACCCCCGGCGCGAGCGGCGCCGTCACCGCCACCGAGGTCGCCCCCGCGGCCGGGAAGATCTGCTGCGCGTAGCTCTCCAGCACTTCGCCGTCGCTGTCGATCCGCAGCTCGTAGCTCGGCTGGTCGCCGTCGGGGTCCATCGCCGCCGCCCAGCGCAAGGTCACGCCGGCGGCGTCGAGCGGCTGCGGGCTGGCCGCCGCCACCGGCGCCGCCGGGGGGTGGTTGACCGAGGAGAGCCGCGCCTCGATGGTCCCGTTCTCCGCCACGGTGATGAGCCGGCCGTTGGCCATCACCGGCGAGGCGAGCGCGCGCCCGGCGGTGGTCAGGTCGCCGTCGTCGGCGCCGCTGACCGCCTCCAGCACGCTGGCGGTGGCGGTCAACGACGACGCCACGGCCAGGAGCGGCGTCCCCGCCGTCGAGAACGCGGCCGGCGTCGGGCAGGCCGCGAAGCCGGGCACGCCGTTCGGACCGTCGAACACGGCGCGGGCCAGCGGGCGCTGCCAGGTCACGGCGCCCGAGCCCGGGTCGAGGGCGATCACCGACTCGCGCGACAGGACCTGGTCCGCTAGGCCGTCGCCGTCGGTGTCGAGCGCGTCGTCGAGGCGGGTCTGGAGGATCACCAGGCCGCCGGCCGAGGCGAACGAGGAGACCGCCCGCCAGCGCGTCACCAGCGTGCCCGCCAGGTCGGGATCCGGCGTGGGGAGGGTGATGGGCCAGCCAGCGAGCGGCGCGCCGGTGGCGGCGTCGAGCGCGTGCACGTGGTGGCTGTCCTGCCCGCCGGCCAGGTAGACGTGACCGCCGGCGATGAGCGGCGCCGCGATGTTGACGATCCCGTCGGCGCGGTAGTCCCAGCGGGGCAGCCCGGTCAGGAGGTCGAACGCGTAGTAGTGGCCGCCGTTGGTCCCCACCACCACCAGCCCGCCGCCCACGGCCGGCGGCGTGTTGCTGAACTCCTCCATGGCGGGCGGGGTCTGCCAGATCAGCGCGCCCGTCCTGCCGTCGAGGCGCGCCAGCGAGGTGCCCGGCAGACCGGCCCCGACGATCAGATCCCCGCCCACGATCGCCGGCGAGGAGACGTTCAGCCCGCCCAGCGCCGTCGACCAGAGCGGCTGGCCGTCCGCCAGCCCGAGCGCCAGCACGCGGCCGTCGAGGGTGGGGA
>DASZVW010000153.1:0-11418 GCA_035546895.1 Polyangia bacterium | reverse complement strand
GACGTGCGCCGGCAGGTAGGCCTGGCCGCTGGCGTTGAGCGTGCTCCAGTCGTTGTTCCACTGCTTGAGCGTCTGGTCGTAGTAGGCGAACTTCACGCGGCTGACGTCGGGGCAGAGGACGTAGGACTCGCCGAGCAGCGTGTTGGGGTCGTCGGCCTGCAGCCGCCGCGTCTCGCGCCGCATGAGGTTGAGGACCCGGCGATCGTCCGGATCGCGCTCGCCGAAGTAGGAGATGAGCGCGGTGTCCCCCTCGTTCGCCCCCGCGCGCAGCCGCTGGTGGGCGAAGTTCGAGAACTGCAGCTCGTCGACGTCGCCGCGCGAGGCGCCGACGAAGAAGGTGCGCCGCTCGGCGATGGCGGTGTTCTCCGAGTCCGACAGGTAAGCCATCTCCAGCTCGCGCGCCATCCGGTTGAGCGCCGTCCGCACCGTGTGCATCCGCTCCTGGGCCGACTCGAGCGCGCGCTTGTTGGCCGCCGTCTGGCTGAACGACCCCCACATGATGGAGGTGACGAAGGTGAGGATGGCCAGCGCCAGCATCACCTCGATGAGCGTGAAGCCGCCCTCGCGCGGCCGGGAGCGGATCGGCGCCGCGCGCATCAGTGCCCGACCCCCAAGGCGCCCAGCGCCTGCTGCACGCCGCCGAGGCCGGCAGCCGGGCCGCCGGGCGTGGTGGCGCCGGCCGTCCCCCCCGTGCCGCCGGTCCCGGTGGCGCCCGGGCCCAGCAACAGCTTCGAGGGATCGGTCAGGTACTGCACGACCTCGAAGCTCTGGTTGGGACGCCCGTGCTCGTCCCAGAGGACGCGGACCGTCACCTTGCGGACCGACTCCTGCAGCCCGAGGCGGATGGGGTCGATGAAGCTCGACATCATCCCGCCCATGAACCCGGTGAGCAGCGACATCGGGTCCTTGGCGTCCATGGTGTCGGCCGAGGCCTGGTCGCGCGCCTTGGTCGAGAGGTCCGCCGGCAGATCGATCCGCTCGATGGAGCTCTCCCAGCGGAACTGCGGGTAGCCGCTGTCCCTGAAGGTCCCCTCGGTCGTCTCGTCGTTGTCGGTGAACCCGTTGTCGAGGATCTCGTCCTCGATCTCGACCATCCGGTTGCGCGCCAGGAAGGTCGCGCCGGTGGTCATCTTGGCGTGGTTGGTGGCGCGGACGTTGTTGGTGACGATCGACAGCAGCACCACCAGCGTGAGCGAGAGGATGGCGATCGCCACCATGATCTCGAGCAGCGTGAAGCCCGCGGCGGCCGACCTCCGGAACGCGGTCATTGGACGACCTGCCTCCCCTCGTCGTCGTAGCGGGTGCCGAGGGTGGGCCGCACCTCCTGGTTGTAGATGCGCACCCGCCCGGTGAGCGGGTGGACCACCAGCGAGTAGACGTTCTCCCCCGAGGCGTCGGTGAGGGTGACGATCGCGGGCTCGGTCTGCCCGAGCGGGTAGAAGTAGATGTAGGCGCGGCCGGAGGTGACCGGCTCGGTCATCCGCGGCGTGTAGACGCTGGCGATGCGCAGCTTGTTGAGCGTCACCGGCTTGAGCGCCGTCTCCTTGAAGGCGGCGAAGCGCGGCCGCTTGGGGTGGAAGTCGCCCACCTCGAGCTTCGACATGTCGAAGCTCGACGAGGCCGTGTAGCTGGAGAACAGGTTGTTGCCGCCCCCCTTGCCGTAGAGGGCGTCCTCCTTCTCCTTCCGCTTGCGGTCCGCCTCGTCCTGCGCCGCCTCCTTGTCCTCGCGCTTCTGGCGGTCGGCCACGCTCTCCGCCTGGTTGGGCGCGTAGAACTTGTCGTCCGAGACCTCGGCCCAGTACTTCCCCTCGTTCAGATCGATCACCAGCCGGTGGTACTTGCCGGTGACCGAGGCCCGGTCGAACAGGAAGCGGATGGCGCCCGACAGGTGCGAGGCGCTCGAGCGCAGGTTGCTCTTGGTGACGGTGCGGAACCCCTTGACGCCGATGGTGGCGACGAGCGCCAACACCCCCACCGCGATCATGACCTCGATGAGCGTGAAGCCGGCCGCGCGGCCCCGGGCCGCCCGCGCCGCTTCAGGTTGTCGCTTCGAGATCATCGAGGTCCTGCCGCCGCCTCGGCGCTAGAGCTCCCAGGAGCGGATGTCGTCCTGGGTCCCCTCCTGCTTGTCCGGGCCGGCCGAGGAGATGTCGGCGCTGTCGGTGTCGTTGGTCCCCGGGCAGTGGAAGACGAGGTCCTTCCCCCAGGGGTCCTTGGCGTTCCCCTTGTCGAGGTACTTCTGCGACACCAGGTCGTCGATCCCGCGCGGGCAGGCGCTGGAGTTGTCCATCATGTACTGCGCCGTGGCGTCGCGCGCCGCCTTGACCCGCAGCCGCGCCGTCGAGACCTGCGCCTTCTTGAACTGCTTGAAGACCGCGGCGCCGACGCCGCCCGCCAGGAGGGCGATGATCGCCAGCACCACCATGATCTCGAGCAGCGTGAAGCCCGCCTCGACCGTCCTCACGATGCTCGTGCTCTTCTTCTCGGTTGCGCTCATTTGGATTCTCCTCACTGCACGAAATTCGACATGTCCATGATGGGTTGAAGGACCGAAAACACGATGAACACCACCGCCAGCGCCATGCAGACGATGAGCATCGGCGAGAGGACGGTGGTCAGACGCGCCACCTTCCCCTCGACGTCACGCTCGTAGGCGGCGGCGACGTTCTCCAGCATGGCCTCGAGTTGGCCGGAACGCTCGCCGACCGAGACCATGTGCACCATCAGCGAGGGGAACTGGCCCGAACGCTTGAGCGGGTTGGCGATCGGCTCGCCCTCGCGGATGGCGTCGCGCGCCTCCTCGACCACCTTCTCCAGCACCACGTTGTTGAGGACCTTCTTGGTGATCTCCAGCGCCGCCAGCACCGGCACGCCGGCGGCCAGCATGGTCGACAGCGTGCGGGCGAAGCGCGCCACGCCGACGAAGCGGACCAGCGGCCCGATGAGCGGCAGCTTGAGCCGCACCCGGTCGACGACCGCCTTCCCCTTCGGCTTCCGCGACCAGCGCCGGTACATCCAGTAGACGGCGGCGGCGAACAGGATCAGCGCCCACCAGTAGCTCCCCACCAGGTCCGACGTGAAGATGAGGAGCTGCGTGTTCCAGGGGAGCGTCTTCCCCATGTCAGTGAAGATGGAGGTGATCTTGGGGACCACCACCACCATGAGGACGCCCATGATCAGCGTCCCCAGCACCACCATGATGATCGGGTAGGTGAGCGCCCCCGAGACCTTGGAGCGCAGCGCGTGCTGGGCGTCGAGGAAGTCGGCCAGGCGGGCGAGCACCGAGTCGAGGTTGCCGGCCGCCTCGCCCGAGCGGACCATGTTGGTGTAGAGGTCGGGGAAGATCCGGGGGTGCTTCTCCAGCGTGTCGGCCAGCGAGCTCCCCTCGTTGACCTTCTGGCGGATCTCCGCCAGCACCATCTGCAGCTTCTTGTTCTCCCCCTGCTCGGCCAGCGCCCCCAGCGACTCGGCCAGCGGGATCCCCGCCTTGATCAGCGTCGCCAGCTGGCGCGTGAAGGCCGCCACCTCTTGCGGCTGCACCCGCTCGATCATCCCCTTGAAGTCGATCTCGCGCTTGAAGACGGAGACGTTGGCGCTGGCCCCCGGGCGCGCCGCCGCGCGCTGGCCGCCGGCCAGCACCTCGCGGTGCTCGGTGATGAAGACGCCGTCCTTGCGCAGGTTCTGGCGCAGCGCCTTCGGCCCGTCGGCGTCGCGGGTCCCGCTCACCGACTTGCCGGCGGTGTTCAGCCCCTTCCAGGCGTAGACCGGCATCGCGTCCTACTCCGCGTCCTGGGTGGTGATCATCAGGACCTCGGCGGCGGTGGTCATCCCCGCCAGCACCTTCTGCGCGCCGTCCTCGCGCAGCGTCCGCATCCCGGCCGACTGGCCGTGCGTCTTCACCGTCTGCGCGTCGGCGTTCTTGATGGTGAGCTGCCGGATCTTCTCGTCGATCGGCAGCAGCTCGTAGATCGCCGTCCGCCCCTTGTACCCGGCGCCGAGGCAGACCGGACAGCCCCCCTCGCGCGCGCGGAAGAGCATGCCCGGCGGCGGCAGCCAGCTCTCGTCCCCCTTGAAGACGACCTTCTTGGCCTTCCCCTGCGCGAAGACCGCCGGGTTGATGCCGATGCTGGCCAGGTCCTCGTCGCCCGGCTTGTAGGGCTCGCGGCACTCCTTGCAGATGCGGCGCACGAGCCGCTGCGCGAGCAGCGCCATCAGCGAGGAGGCGACCAGGAACGGCTGCACGCCCAGATCGACCAGCCGCGTGATGGCCCCGGCGGCGTCGTTGGTGTGGATGGTCGACAGCACCAGGTGGCCGGTGAGCGAGGCCTGGATGGCGATCTCCGCCGTCTCGCGGTCGCGGATCTCGCCGACCATGATGACGTCCGGGTCGTGGCGCAGGAACGAGCGGAGGCCCGCCGCGAAGGTCAGGTCGATCTTCTCGTTGACCGCGGTCTGCGAGATGCCGTCGAGCTGGTACTCGACCGGGTCCTCGATGGTCAGGATGTTGAGGTCGGGCGAGTTGATCTTGGCCAGGCAGGCGTAGAGCGTGGTCGTCTTGCCGGAGCCGGTGGGGCCGGTGACCAGCATGATCCCGTGCGGCTTGTGAATGAGCTCGTCGATCTGCCGCAGGTGATCGTCGCCGAAGCCGATGTCCGCCAGATCGTGCAGCACCGACTCGCGGTCGAGCAGACGGATGGTGACCCGCTCGCCCTGCTTGACCGTGGGGATGGTGGCGACGCGCATGTCGATGTCCTTGCCGGCGATCTTGCGCCGGATGCGGCCGTCCTGCGGCAGCCGCTTCTCGGCGATGTTGAGCCCGGCCATGATCTTCACGCGCGAGATGATCGAGGGCATGAACTGCCGCGGCGCCTGCCGCGACTCGTACAGCACGCCGTCGATCCGGTAGCGGACGACGACCTCCTTCTCGCCCGGCTCGATGTGGATATCGGAGGCGCGCTCCTTGACGGCGTTGAAGAGCAGCGAGTTGACCCAGCGGATGATCGGCGCCTCGTCGGTGATCTCCAGGATGTCGACCAGCTCCTCGCTCCCCCCCTCGTCCTCCTCTTCTTCCTTCTCGCCGAGGTCCCCCCCCTTGTCGTGCTTGCGGCCGTAGACGTCGTTGATGACCTCCAGGATCCGCTGCGAGGGGACCAGGACCGGCTGCACCTCGGCGCCGAGCTGGTTCCGCAGGTCGTCGAGCGCCCCCAGCTCCAGCGGGTCGGACATGGCGACCATCGCCACCTCCCCTTCCCGCTTCACCGCCAGGAGGCGGTGCTGCTTGGCGAACCCGATCGGGATGCCGGTCGCCAGGTCGGCGTCGACCTCGTCGACCTTCAGCTCGGCGCTGTAGGCGATCCCCAGCTGCTTCCCCAGCGCCTGCAGCACCTCCTCCTCGGTGACGGCGCGCGCCTTCACCAGGATCTCGCCCAGGCGCCCCCCCTCCGCCTGCTGGGTGGCGAGCGCCTGCTCGACCACCGCGGGCGTGAAGGCGGCGTCACCCGCCTTGAGCTCGAGCAACAGCTCGCCGATCCGCTTCCTTGCCACCGCGGCGGCCTCCTCAGGGGACCCGTATCGGCGCCGGCCCCGGCGCGCCCGAGGCGGGTGGGGCGGCGCCGGCGGCGGGCGCCGCCGGCGGCAGGTAACCCGGCCCCGGCCCCACCGGGAGCTCGACCGGCCCCGACTCGTCCTGCAGGTCCTTCTCCTCGATCCGCTTCATCTCCGCCTGCTCCTGCTCGACCTCCTTCGCCGCCCGGTTGATCTCCTCCAGCATCCCGCGCTTGTGGCGGTAGTCGATCTCGGCCTCCACCGGGCGCTCCTCGCCGCCGAACCGCTCCACGAACTCGCGCCGCTCCTTCATCTTCCGCTCCAGCACCCGCCGCAGGTCCGACTGATCGTTAATCACGTACGGCGTGAGCGCGATGATGAGGTTGGTCTTCACGATGTGCTTGGTGGTGTTGCGGAAGAAGAACCCCAGGATCGGGATGTCGCCCAGGAGCGGGACCTTGGTGACGCTGTTGATGATCTTGTCCGACATCAGGCCGCCGATCAGGATCGTCTGCTCGTCCTTGGCGACGACCACCGTCTTGGCCGACCGCTCGGAGGTCGAGGGGCCCAGCGTGGGGCTCGACGCCGCCAGCTCGGAGTCCTTGGCGTCGACCTCCATCCGGATGATGTCGTGCTCGTTCACGTGCGGCGTCAGCTTGATCTCCAGCGCCACGTTCTCGCGCTGGATCTGCGGGAACAGGTTCCCCAGCCCTAGCCCGAGCGGGCTGCCGGCGGAGCCGCCCGCGGGGTTGATCCCCAGCGTGCTGACCGGGAACGGGATCTTCTGACCGACGGAGATCTCGCCGTCCTCGTTGTTCATGATCAGCAGGTGCGGGTTCGACAGCACGTCGACGTCGCTGTTGGTCTGCAGCGCCTTGATGAGCACGCCGAACGAGGGGATGTCGACGGTCGAGGTGGCGGCGGCGCCCAGCCCCTGGGCGGTGGTCGGATCGAGCACCGGCCCCAGGATGCCGGCCAGCATGGTGTCGCCGAGCGCGTTGGTCGGCTGCAGCGTGTTGGCCGGGTTGAGGCCGCCGACGATCAACGACGGGCTGCTGAGCCCGAACAGGTTCTGCGGCTTGACGCCGTGCCAGGAGGCGCCGAGGTCGCGCTCCTTGTCCAGCGTGACCTCCAGGATCATCGCCTCGATGAACACCTGCTTGCGGGGCGAGTCGAGCAGCTCCAGCACCCGCCGCAGCGCCTGGTAGTCCTTGAGCGACGAGACGACGATCAGCGAATTGGTGGGGCGGTCGAAGTTGAGCCGCACCTCCCCTTCGAAGAGGAGGTTGGCGCCCGACAGCGGCTGCCCGGTACCACCGGGCGTCGGCGCCGGCGTGGGCGCGCTCGTCGAGCTGCGCGGCCGGGTGCGCGACCCGGTGGTCCCGCTCACCGGGATCCCGGTGACGGAGCCGATCGTCTGGGCCAGCTCGTCGCAGTTGGCGTTCTCGCAGTAGTAGACGTGGATGCGCCCGTCGCCGTCCTCGATCGGAAGGTCCAGCTTCTTGACCAGCGTCAGCACGCGCGCGTAGGCCCGCTCGTTGGCGATCACGATGAGCTGGTTGGAGCGCTCGTCCGGGATGATCTTGGAGATCATCATCTCCGTCGTCAGATCGCCGGGCTTGAGCCGCGCGCCGTTCGGGGGGGGCGGGGTGCTGCTGGTGGCCCCGCCCTTGCCGCCCAGCTTCGCCACCTGGAAGATCTCGCCCAGCTTCTGGGCCATCTCGTTGGCGGAGGTGTTCTTGACGCCGATGATCCAGACCTTCTCGCCGCTCCCCGGCTGATCGATCTGCTTGAGGATGGCCATCATGCGCTGGATGTTGGAGGCCAGGTCGGTGACGATCAGCGCCCCCTGCGGCGCGTAGACGATGACGTCGCCCTGCTCCCCCTTGAGGCGCCCGAACACCTGCGCCACCTCGTTGGGATCGGCGTTCTCCACCCGGATGAGGCGGGTCACGTAGCTCTCGTTGGTGGGGACCTCGGAGTCCTCGCCGTAGAGCGGGATGGGCGCCGACTTGGCCTTCACCGTCTCGATGATGCGGAGGACCTTCCCCGACGGCTGCACGGTCAGCCCCACCGAGTCGAGCGCGCCGAGGAAGAGCCGGTAGGCCTCCTCCGGCGTGATCAGCTCCGGCGCCACGATGGTGACCTTCTTGCTGTTGGCCGGGATGGTCCCCGGCAACAGGAACTGCTTGCAGGTGATCGAGGAGATCCAGGCGATGAGATCGCCGAGCTCGGTGTCGGGCTTCAGGTTCAGCTTCACGATCCGCTTGCCCGAGGGGAACTTCTTGCAGGAGTTGAACTCCTTCTCGCCGATCACCGTGCCGCCGGAAGGGGCAGACGCCGCCGCGGGCGCGGGCGCCGCGCTCGGCGGCTCGCGGTGCCGCCGGATCGCGGGCGCGCCGGGCGGCGCCGAACCGCCGGGCGCGACCCGGACCGGCTTCTGATCGGCACCCTCGGCCACCGCGGCGTGCGCCGCCTGGGCCCCCAAGGCCAGCATCACCACACTGGCCGCCAGTTCGACTCTTCGTGTTCTTCTGGTCATCGGATGTTGTAGTCCTCGGTGATCTTCTGGCCGTTGCGTTCGAGCCCGACCGAGAGGTGGTTCGCCGTCCTGAGCTTGGTGTAGACCTCGAGCGCCTTGTCGGGGCTGGTCATCTCGAGGCCGTTGATCGCGGAGATGATGTCGCCGTTCTGGAGGCCGATCTTGGCGAACGGCCCGTCGGCCTTGACGCTGAGCAGGCGGAAGCCCGCCGAGCGGCCGTCCTTCATCTCGGGGACGATGCGCGCGGCCTTGGCCAGCGCCCCCATGTTGCCGAGCAGCGCGTCCAGCGTGGAGTGCTGCACCTCGTAGCTGTTGGGGCCGGTCTTCTTGATCCCCTTGTCCAGCGCCTCGGCCAGTGGATCCTTGGGGCCCGCGGCCGGCGCCGCGGCGACCGGGGGGGGCGCACCGGCCGGCTGATCGAGCAGCTCGAGGTACTCGCGCCGCCCGCCGCCGAAGTCGAGGTAGACGCGCGTCTCGTCGATCTCGTCGATGGTGGCCTCGCGCAGCTTCGAGCCGACGCCGTAGGGGCCGGTCGACTTGTCGTCGTTGTCGCGGATGATCGCCATCGACCAGCGCGGGTCGGTCGGCGCGTACATCACCGCCAGCAGCTTCAGCGGCAGGCTGGTCCGCTGCAGCGGCGGCGGCGCCGCCGGGCCGGCCGCCGCTTCGGTCTGGCCCAGGATCGGCGGGCAGGTCGAGCAGAAGATGTTCCGCTTGAGGATCTCCTCGACCTGCTTCGAATAGGTGGGACCCGAGGCGGCCGGGAGCGGGAGCTTCGGCGCGTGCTTGGCGACGGGGATGCTGCCGACGAAACCCGACTCGATCGCGGTGGCGGTGGCTCGAGCGCCAAAGATCGCGCAGAGCGCGATCACCGCCAGATCGACGACCGAGAGGTACTTGCGAAGCAGCGTCTCCATGGAGAGGTCCGGCGCCAGAGCCAAAGCAACGCCGAGACCACCCGACGCGCCGTAAAATACGTTCAAAGTCGCGGTGTTAGCGCGTGCCGCCGGCCTGGGTGCCCTGCCAATTTGGCACATCTCGGCCGGACGGCTCGCCACCGGCGGCAGGCTCGGGGTCGACCCGCTCCTCCTCGAGCCGGCGGTAGATGGTCCGGGTGGCGATGCCGAGCAGCTGGGCGCAGAGGCGCTTGTCGCCCCCCACGTGCGCCAGGGTGGCGTGGATGACCCGGCGCTCGATCTCCTCGAGCGGCGTGCCGACCACGAAGGAGAGCGTCCGCCCGTCGCCGGCGACGCCGCCGCCGCTGCGCACCTCGGGCGGCAGGTCGTCGATCTCCACCGCGCTGCCGCGCGAGAGCACCACCGCGCGCTCGACGGTGTTCTCCAGCTCGCGGACGTTCCCCGGCCACTCGTAGCGGGCCAGCGCGTCGGCGGCGGCGCGCGAGAACCCCGACAGGTGGCGGCCGTTGCGGGCGGCGTAGCGCTGCAGGAAGTGCTCGGCCAGGAGCGGCACGTCGTCGCGCCGGTCGCGCAGCGGCGGGATGGGGACCGCGATGACGTTGAGCCGGTAGTAGAGGTCCTCGCGGAAGCGCCCCTCGCGCACGGCCGCCCGCAGGTCCTGGTTGGTGGCGGCCACCAGGCGCAGGTCGACCTTCAGCGTCCGCCCGCCGAGCCGCTCCACCTCCCCCTCCTGCAGCACGCGCAGGAGCTTCACCTGCACGTGGGTGGGGATCTCGCCGATCTCGTCGAGGAACAGGGTGCCGCCGTCGGCCTGCAGGAACCGCCCGTCGTGCCGCTGCGCCGCCCCGGTGAAGGCCCCCTTCTCGTAGCCGAACAGCTCCGCCTCCAGGATCGTCTCCGGGAGCGCGGCGCAGTTGACCGGCACGAACGGGCCGCCCGCGCGCGGCGAGCTGTCGTGGATGGCCCGCGCCAGGAGCTCCTTGCCGGTCCCCGACTCGCCGAGCAGCAGCACCGTCGCCTGCGAGGGCGCCGCCTGCATGACGATCTCCATCGTCCGCCGCCAGGCCAGCGACTGGCCGATGAGCGCCCGCCGCTGCTCCGCCGCCAGCTGGGCGCGCAGCGAGCGGTTCTCCTGCACGAGCGAGCGCTTCTCGATCGCCTTGCCGACCACCCGCAGGAGGTGCGCCCGCTTGATCGGCTTGGTGACGAAGTCGTAGGCCCCCTGCTTCATCGCCTCGACGGCGTTCTCCACCGTCCCGTAGGCGGTCATCAGCACGGTCTCGGTCTCGGGGGCGATGCTCTTGCTGGCCCGCAGGAGGTCCATCCCCGACATCCCCGGCATCATGAGATCGGTGAGCAGCACCGAGACCGGCTCCCGCCGCAGGATCTCCAGAGCCTCGCCGCCCGACCCGGCCGTGAGCACGCGGAGCGACTCGCGCTCGAAGATCTTCTGGAGCGAATCGACGATGGGCGGCTCGTCGTCCACCACCAGAACGGTCGGCGCCCCCGGCTGGCTCGGCATCAGCTCCATCCCTGGATCCCCTTCAACGGGGATGCCATCGCAGGTAAATCAGCACAACCGGCTGAATTCATTGGGGCCGATGTTACGACAATTTGGCCATCAGCGCTAATCTGCTGTCAATCTGACAGCTTGCCTCAGGTGGACCCGGCCGAGCTGCCAGTTTGTCACGCCGGCCGGTCGCTGTCGGCGGCCCCGCGGCGGCCCGGGAGGGTGATCCGGAAGGTGGTCCCCTCGCCGACCCGGCTCTCGACCTCGATGCGGCCGCCGTGGCGATCGACGATCCCGTGGACGATCGAGAGCCCGAGCCCCGACCCCTCGCCGACGTCCTTGGTGGTGAAGAACGGATCGAAGATGCGCGGGATGACCTCGGCCGGGATCCCGGGGCCGTCGTCGGAGATGGTGATCTCGACGTCCCCGGCGCGCGCCGCCGCGGCCACCCGCACCGTGCCGCCGCGCTCGCGCCCGCCGATCGCCTGCGCCGCGTTGGTGATGAGGTTCATGAACACCTGATCGATCTGCCCGGGGAAGCCGGTGATGCGCAGCTCGGGCTCGATCTGCTTTTCGATCTGCACGTGGCGCAGGTGGTGGCGCAGCAGATCGAGGGTGTCGTCGACGCTGCGGGCGACGGAGAGCTCGCGCGGGCGCTGCTCGTCGCCGCGCGAGTAGTTGTGCAGCGCCTGCACGATCGCCGTGCTGCGGGCGGCGCCGCGGCGGACCACGCGCAGCATCTCCTCCGCCTCGCCGGCGGCGTGGGTGGCCGCCGCGCGGTCGGGCGCCGCCGCCAGCGTCTTGAGCGCCTCCTCGAGCGGCCCCAGCGTGTTGATCACCGCGTTGACGGGGTTGTTGATCTCGTGCGCGATCCCCGCCACCAGGCGCCCCATCGAGGCCAGCTT
>DASZVW010000152.1:0-4813 GCA_035546895.1 Polyangia bacterium | reverse complement strand
CCCCAGGTCTGCTCGCCGATCATCCGGTAGTCGGGGCAGAAGTTGTCGCGCCCGCCCAGGCAGGCGGCGCAGCGGCCGCAGGAGATCCCCGGGTTGACCAGCACCCGATCGCCGACCGCGCAGCCGGCGCGCGCCGCGACCCCCGCGCCCAGCTCGGCCACCACGCCGCAGACGTCGCCGCCCGAGACGTGCGGGAGCGGCACCGGAAGGGCGGGCAGCCCCCGCCGCAGCCAGAGGTCGATGTGGTTCAGCGCCGCCGCCGTGACCCGCACCTGCACCTCGCCCGGCCCCGGCGTGGGGGTCGGGACCTCGCCGATCTCCATCACCTCGGGCCCGCCGTGCCGGCGGAACAGCGCCGCGCGCATCGCTACACCGACTTCAGCGCCGGGCGCGCGGCGGGCGCCTGGGCGCGGCGCGCCTCGGCCACCACCTCGGCGATGGCCGCCAGAAAAGCGTCGATCGTCGCGTCGGAGAGCTCGCCCATGTTGGCGATCTGGACGTGACGCTCGGCCAGCGTCCCCTTGGCGCGGTAGATGATGAAGCCGCGCGCCTTGGCGCCGTCGTAGAGGGCGTCGACCTCGAGGCCGGGCGGGAGCCGCAGCGTCGAGATGGCGTGCGACTCGCGCCCGGTGTTGGTGAACGACTCGAACCCCAGGTCGGTGAACACGCGCCGGATGCGCAGCGCGCGTTTGCGGTAGGTCTCGCGCCGGGCGGGGACGCCCCCCTGCTCCGCCAGCTCGTCGAGCGCGGTCTCGAGCGCGAAGAACGACGACACCGCCGGCGTGAAGGGCGTCTGCGACAGCTCGTCGAGGTAGCGGCGGTGGCGCTTGAGATCGAGGTAGTAGACGCGCGGCGCCAGGCCGGCGATGCGCGGCCAGACCTCGGGCGCCACGCAGAGGAACGAGACGCCCGACGTCGAGTGCAGGCACTTGTTGGCCGACGAGTAGCAGACGTCGATCCCGTCGCGCACGACGTCGACGTCCTCCATCCCCAGCGCCGAGACGGCGTCGACGATGGAGGTCACCCCGCGCGCGCGGCAGAGGCGCCCGATCTCGCCGACGGGGTTCATGAGCCCGACCGAGGTCTCGTGCTGGATCATCGCCGCCGCCGCGACGTCGGGATCGCCCTCCAGCGCGCGCGCCACCTCGCGCACGTCCGGCAGCTCGCCCCAGGCGTAGCGGAGCGTGACGCGCGGGATGCCGTGCAGCGCCGCGATCTCGTCGAGCCGCTCGCCGAAGGCGCCGTTGGCGATCACCAGGAGCTTCTTCCCCGGCGGGACGACCGAGGAGATCGCCATCTCCATCGCCGAGGTCCCCGAGCCGGTCAGCAGGATCATCTCGTGCGCCGGCGAGGCGCGGAACACCGGGCGCAGCTTCTCCTGCAGCCGCTCGACCACCGCCGCGTAGTCGGCGTCGCGGTGGCAGACGTCGTGGTGGACCAGCGCCGCCTTCACGCGCGCCGAGGTCATCACCGGCCCCGGGCTGAAGAGGACGTAGCCGGGCTGGTCCTTCTCACCGAGCAGCCGCTCGATGAGCGCCAGCGTGCCGGCCGCCCCGGCGTCGTTGGGGGCGCCGGCCTGCATGGTCGGCCGCGCCAGCTCGTCGCCGTAGACGCGCAGCAGCCACTCGGCGTGCGAGCGCATCTGCCGCGAGTCGACGTCCTGCCAGAGCTTGGCGCCGACGTCGCGCGCGACCACCAGCCCGGCGCGCGCGGCCGCCGCGACCCCCGCGGTGAGCGACGGGCGCGGCAGGCGTTCCAGCGCCTCGCAGAGCGACGGCGCCATCACGAACAGGCCCGCGCTGACCGCGTCGTAGGCGGCGAGCCCCTTGCCGATCTCCGCCACCCGCTCGCCCGCCAGCTTGACCTTGGTGGCATCGTCGATGTCGAACACGCGCGGCAGGTCGCGATCGACGGCCAGCACCGTCGGCCCGGCGGCGGCCGGCAGCGCGCACAGCTCGCGCACCAGCGCGGGCGCGGCGATCTGGTCGGCCATCACCAGCAGCGTCCGCTCGGTGACGAACGCCCGCGCCGCCAGCACCGAGAGGCCGTTCGGCCCGTCCCACTCGGGGTTCTCGTAGAAGCTGATCCGGCGCTGCAGCGCGGGCGGCAGGCGGGTGGAGAGCGCCACGTGCCGCCGGACGGCGGCGCCGCCGTAGCCGACGGTGACGCCGATCTTCTGCACGCCGACGGCGTCGAGCAGCGCCAGCGTCCGTTCGAGCAGGCTCGGTCCGCCCACCGCGGCCAGGCAGTTCGGCGCGCCGTCCTCGCCGATGGGGCTCCCCTTGCCGGCGGCCAGAATGAGCGCGCGTGTGATCATGCAACGAACGGGAGCAATGAACGATCCAGCGGGCCCAGCCTACAAGGATTTTCGGGCCCGTGCGCGGTTTGCGCCCGCCGGGTCAGTTCTTGCGCTGGCGGCTGCCCGTCACCGCGGCGAACGCGTGCGGCATCTGACGCAGCGGCTCGGCCCGGAAGGTCAGCAGGTAGACCGAGTTCTCGGTCTCGACGTAGATCTGATCGCCGCCCGCGTCGCCGAGCACGCGCCGCACCGGCGTGGTGACCATGCGGTGGCCGTTGGGGTCGCGGAAGATCACCATGCCGCGCCCGACGCTCGGATAGCTGATGAGGTAGCCGGCGTACGTCCGGCCGATGCCGAGCGAGGCGCGCTCCCGGCCGTGATCGCGGATTTTTCTAGCGGTGACGCTGACCACGAGAGAACCCAGTTAGAAGGTTACCACAATCGGTGAGGAATTGACGCACGCGGATTGTCGTCCGCGGCGGGGCGGCCGTTCCGCCAGGGACCTCCGATCCGGGGTTCGACGGATCGGCCGGCCGGCTTGAAGACCGGTCCAGCGACCGTCCTGTATAATCGCGCGCTCTCTATGGAAACGGCCACCCCGCGCGCCCGCGCTGGAAACCTGACGGCCGCGCTGGTCGTGGTGGGCCTGCTCGAGCTGGGGCTCAACCGCCTGGCCGGGCAGCTCTTCGTCCCCCACGCCACGCTGGCCGCCGGCGGGGGGTCGCGCGCCGGCAGCCTGCTGGCCGCCTCGGGGCCGTTCCTGTTCCAGCTCACCGCCGTGCTGGCGCTGGGGGTGCTGGTGGCGGCGTTCGGGGGCCTCATCCGGCGCGGCGAGCTTTACCCCCGGGCCGTCCGGTTCTCGGTGGCGGTCATCGCGCTCGTCTTCGCCGTCCTGGCGACGCAGGCCCTGGTGCGCGGGCAGCTCCCGCCGCGCTTCTTCCTGTTCCTGGAGATCAGCTTCGGGTTCCTGGCGCTGCTCACCGCCATCGCCTTCGCGGCCACGCGGACGCAGCTCCGGGTGAAGATCGGCGTGGCCCTGCTGGCCCTCCCCGGCCTCCTGCACGCCGCCGCGATCCTGGGGCTCGGCTGGAGGCAGCCGAATGATTGGGCGACGGTGCTGGCGGGGGCGGGCGAGGCGGCCCTGATCGCGGCGGCCGCGGGCGCGCCGTTCCTGCTGTCGCCGCGCCCGCTCCGCGAGCGCCGCTGGCGGCTCCCCCTGGCGACGGCGGCGGTGCTCACCTCGCTGTTCGTCGCCGTCTTCTCCGTCCGCTTCGACCTGGTGCAGGCGAGCGCGCTCTACGGCCTGCGGATGGAGCTGCCGCCGCTCGGCTCGATCGCCGGCGTCGCCTACGTGGTGGCGCTGTTCGGCTGGCTGTACGCGACGGTGCAGCTCGTCTCCGACAAGGGGGGGATGCGGCTCACCGGGTACGGGCTCATGTTGCTGGCCCTCGGCGGGTACGACGCCGGGTCGCCGGTGGAGCTGTCGCTGTCGCTGCTCGGCCTGGTGGCGGTGGCGGTCGGCGAGCTGCGGGCGGCCCCCTACGCCGACGCCAGCCGCCCGCGCGTCGCCGCCGCCGACTGGCGCGCCTTCGTGGGGCGCCTGGCCACCGCGCTCGGCGACGGGACCGAGCCGGACGGAACGCCGCCCCAGGCGGTGATCGCCGAGGAAGAAGAGCTGGAGGTCAGCCGGATCCAGACCCACCGGCGCGGCTACCCGGTCGCCATGAAGCTCCTGCGCCGGCGCGGCACGCTGATCGAGCTGGACGCCACGGCGGGGCAGGTCGGGCGCGAACCCCCCGACGCCAGCATCGAGCGCCACCGGCGCTGGCTGGCGCGCAACCCCGAGCACCGCCTCAAGCTCGGCCGGGTGAAGACGGGCGATCCGGCGTTCGACCAGAAGTTCAGCGTCCACGGGTCCGCGCCGCTGGGCGACGCCGAGCTGCGCCAGCGGATCGCGCGCCAGCAAGGGGATGGCGTCCTCACGCTCTGGTCGGGGAGCGCCGCCCGCTACCTGCTGGCGCACCCCTCGGCGATCGCCGAGGCGCCGCCGGCGTTCGCCGGTCAGGTCGTGGGGGCCGCCCCCGTCGACGGCCTGGTCTCGATCGTCGACACGCTGGCCGACCTCATCGAGGCCTCCGCGCCGGCCGTCACCAGCTGAGCGCCCGGACCGGCGAGCGCTACGGCGCGGGCGGCGACGTGGGCGCCGGGGGCGGCAGGTCGGCGGGGCGCGCGGGCGGCGGCGCCGGCGCCCGGCTCTCGAGCTCGCGGATCTGCGCGCGCGCGGCGGAGGCGTAGGTGCCGCCGGGCGCGGCGTCGAGGTACTTCTTGTAGGCGGCGATGGCCTGGGTCGGCTCCCCTTCGTGCCGGTACGCCTCGCCGAGGCCGAACAGCGCGGGCGCGAACGAAGGGGCGATCGAGAGCGCGCGCCGGAAGGTATCGATGGCGGCCAGCGACTTCTCCCTGTCGAGCATCACATAGGCCGAGCCGGCCAGCGCCTCGACGCCGCTCGGCTTC
>DASZVW010000151.1:0-3342 GCA_035546895.1 Polyangia bacterium | reverse complement strand
CCCACTGTGCCAGGGTGGGTGAGACAGTCGCCTCTTCGGAAATTAGAGACGTGGGCGGAGACTGGACATGACCCATGGAAGGCATTCTCAACGGCACGAACGGCGGGCACGATGTGCAGGTGTCCGCCAAGATTCCCCGCCGTCGCTTCACGGCGGCGTACAAGCTGAAGGTCGTCCGAGAGGCCGACGGGTGCTCGGAGCAAGGTGAGCTGGGGGCCCTCCTGCGACGGGAAGGGCTGTACTCGTCGCACCTGGTGACCTGGCGTCGGGCCCGCGACCGCGGGGAATTGGTCAACGCCCCCAAGCGTGGACGCAAGCCCAAGACCGTCGACCCGAGCGCCAAGCGCGTCGCCGAACTTGAACGGAAGCTGGCGAAGGCGGAGGCACGCGCCGAACACGCCGAGGCCCTCGTGGAACTTCAAAAAAAAGTCGCCGCGCTTCTGGGCAGGCCGTTCCCGAGCGAGGGGTCGTGATGGACACGGTACGTGAGATGGGACCACGCCTCGGGATCGCGTCGACGTGCGCCGCGTTGGGGCTGCCCCGCGCGACTTACTACCGGAGCATTCGACCGGCGAGGCCCCATGCCCCACGGCCGCAGCCGAAGCACGCGCTGTCGCCCAGCGAGCGGCAGGAGGTGCTGGCGACCCTGCATGAGGACCGCTTCGTGGACCTCGCGCCGACGGAGATCTACGCGCAGCTCCTCGACGAGGGACGACACCTGTGCTCGATCCGGACGATGTACCGCGTGCTCACCGAGAACGAGGAGGTGCGCGAGCGGCGGCGGCAACGGCAGCACGTGCCGTACGCCAAGCCGGAGCTCTTGGCGACGGCACCGAACCAAGTGTGGAGCTGGGACATCACCAAGCTGCTCGGGCCAGAAAAGTGGACGTACTTCTACCTCTACGTGCTGCTCGACATCTTCAGTCGGTACGTCGTGGGGTGGCTGGTCGCCGAGAAGGAGTCGTCGGCGCTGGCAAAGCGGCTCGTCGCCGAAAGCTGCGCACGCCAGAACATCGAGCCCGGTCAGCTCATCCTCCACGCCGATCGCGGCAGTCCCATGCGGTCGAAGACCCTGGCGCAGACGATGGCCAGCCTCGGCGTGACCAAGAGCCACTCGCGGCCCCACGTCTCCGACGACAACCCGTTCTCCGAAGCGCAGTTCAAGACGCTCAAGTACCGGCCCGACTTTCCCGGTCGCTTCGATTCCCTGCGCCACACCGTGACGCACGGCCAGGACTTCTTCCCCTGGTACAACGAGGAGCACCACCACGTCGCGCTCGGCCTGATGACCCCGCACGACATCCACTACGGCTTGGCGCAGGAGAAGTGGAACCGCCGCGCCCAGGCCTTGGCTGCCAAGTACGCCGCCCACCCCGAGCGCTTTCCGCGCGGCGTCCCAACTCCCCCGCCGCTTCCCACTGCCGCCTGGATCAACAAGCCGGCCTCGGCGACGGCGCCTGCGGAGCCGGCCGATCAGCGGGCCCCCTCAGGCCCGCAGGCCGGCGGAGCCGTCGGCGAAGTTGCGGTGCTCAACGCCGTCGACGACGCCGGCTTCACGACAACGATGCTTGCTCAGTAATTTCAAATGACGACTGTCTCATCCTGCTGGACAACTTCCGTCATTAGCTGGTCATCAAACGCCCGGTCCCATGAATTTTTGACCTTGTCATCGAGCTGCAACTGAACGCGCACTCGGTGGTCGATCAACTGCTTTAGACTTGCACCCTTGTGAGGGGGATCGACGTCGTCATTCCAGAAGAGTGTCGCGACATTATTTTCGGTGATCTTGTTCTTGTCTCCAAAGTGCAGGTGTTCGTAGACGTCGCTGCGGAGAAAAGCGACAGCCTTGAAGGGCAGCGCGGCTTCACGAAAAAAACGGGCCAGCCGACGTGTTGCAATCAGAAGTCCAATGATCCGATCGGCGTAATTCTTTGCTTGGGGATCAAAGCCGGTATCCAGTTCATCGAACAAGATCAGGACTTCGGGCGCCGCCGAGGTGCACGTTAACAAACAGGACCGCAGCCACTCGTTCAGCCGCGAGAGTGTCTCGCCGAGAGAACCCGCCTCTCGCTCGACGCCAATGCCGCCAAGCCCGTTGCCAAGGACTTGAGGATTGAATGCAATGTTGTCGACCTTGAATGGTCCATTCGGAAATGTCTTCTTGTAGTCGAACGACGTCGTTCCATAGTTCTTCTTGAGGAATGTTTCGAGGCTATCTAGGGCTTTCTTCGCATCCTTCGAGTAGCCGCGATTTTTCCGCTCGCTGTCAGCCAGCAGCTTCTTAGCGACCTCGAGCAAGACCAGAAATTCCCACGATGCAGTAAACCGCTCCTCAGCATCCGCGCCATCGCGCGCGTATTTGTAATGAAGGGCCCATGGGTAGTCGCTGAAGATGAGGCCGGACGCGAAGTAGGCGTACAGATTCGAAGAATTGGCCTTTTGCATCAACGCCAGATAGAGGGCTGATTTTCCCGATCCCTTCCTGCCGACAACGATCTGGCGGTCGCCACTCCTAACCTGCTGAAACACGGGGGTTGACACAAAGAATCGAGCTAGATCGTCGTCCTCGGCCGCGATAGCACCGAATGACTGGATGTCCTTGATCGTTGGCATCTGGTCTCCAGGAAGAGCCGAATGCGGAATCGTCGCGCGTCCGGCCATGAATGGCAAGGCTCTGCCCTCCACTACACTTGCAGGAGATGTCTCTGGCGGGCTGACGACCGGCCGCTCAGCAGCGAACGCCAACGTCACCTTCGAGCGTAGTATGGCCGCACGAACCCACCACGAGCGGGAGCGTGTGCGATACTGACACAGTCACCGCCTGGCTCCCAAGACCCGTTTGCCGAGACGAGAGTTCGCCCAGATCACGGTGCCGTAAACGCACGCGGTGATCAGAAACTGCCCACTTCCACATTGATTACGCTCCCTGTCCGTCCAACGCGTATTCCCCACAGTGGGATAGTCCTTGGTCACGACAATCTACCCCGCTGACCTGCGAGACCGTTTCGCCGTGATCCTGGCGGCATACGCGGCGGGTCCTCGCGGGATAATCCGATAAGGGCCGCGGCCGACGCCGCGGATGGCGTGGTAGGGCGTCGAGCCAGGTCAGCGATCGACAGGGCCGGTGACGCCACCGGCGCCTCGATTCAGGACGTGCGTGTAGATCATTGTGGTGCTGACGTCTTTGTGACCGAGAAGCTCTTGGATGGTTGCGGATGTCGTAGCCCGATTCGAGCAGGTGAGTCGCGGCGAAAGGGATCTCGGCCCGCCGCCGAGACGAGGACTTGCTCTTGGCGTTAACGAGGCGCAAGGCGGCTGGGGGCGCGGTTAAGGTGGCAGTGA
>DASZVW010000150.1:0-2546 GCA_035546895.1 Polyangia bacterium | reverse complement strand
CGCCAGGCGACGGCCGCGGTCATCTTCGTCCACAACCACCCGTCGGGCGATCCGGCCCCCTCGCGGGCCGACGTGGAGCTGACCGCCCGACTGCGCGAGGTGGGGGACCTGTGCGGCATCCCGGTCCTGGATCACGTGGTGGTCGGCTGGGACGGGTACGCCAGCCTCGCCGAGCGCAATTGGAGGTAACGCCCGACGGCCTTAGACTGCCGTCCGTGCGTAGGCCCCTCCTGCTCGTCATCGCCGTCGCGGCGGCCGCGGCGTGGGGGACGCCCGCGCGCGCCTTCGAGGCCTTCACCCCCACCGAGGCGCTGGGGACCGGCGAGGCGTCGCGGGCCTGGGCGACCTCCGACGCCGGCCCGCTGCTGAACCCGTCGGGGATGTCCCTCACCAAGGCCTACACGATCACCGGGACCTACGGCTACGCGAGCGGGCTCTCCGATCAGTTCCTGCACGCCTCGATCGTCGACAGCACCTCGCCGTTCAACGTGGCCGGCGGCCTCTATTACACCTATCACGCGACCGATCCCAGCGGGGCCGGGTCGGGGCACGGGCACGAGGCGGGGCTGGCGCTCTCCTACCCCTTCGGCCCCTACGTGGCGCTCGGGGGGACGCTCAAGTACTTCAACCTCGCCGGGAGCGACACGTTCGACGGCCACGACGGCGGCTTCACCTTCGACCTGGGGGCCACCGTCCGCCCGACCTCGATCGTCTCCCTGGGCGTGGTGGGGACCAACCTGCGGAGCCTCTCGACCAGCGAGGCGACCCAGGCCGTGGGCTACGGCGTCGCCCTGGTCCCGAGCCCGAAGGCGCTGGTGGTGCTCGACGGGCTGACCCGCTTCACCGCCGACGATCACACGGGCCGCAAGGGGACCTCGGTGATGGGGGGCGGCGGCTACACTTTCCTCGACAAGCTGGGGGTGCGGGCGGGGGGCGGCTACGACGCGGCCACCGGCAACGGGTACCTGACGTTCGGGCTCTCGGGCGTCTCCGCGCTGGGCGCCATCGACGGCGGCCTGCGGCAGGACCTGACCAGCGGCGCGTCGCCGGGGGGCGGCTCTGAAAAGCGGCAGACGGTGGTGGGGGTGAACCTCCGGCTCTTCGTCCCGGCCGCCGAGCCGGAGGCGGCGTCGCTGGACCTCGAAGGCCCCCAGGCGCCCGTGACCAGCCCGTGACCGCGCGGAACTTTTCCAATCGCGTGTTGTCCGTAGTGACGTGGAAGCGACGCTCCGTTTCGCGCGGGCGCGGTCGCGATCGCGGGTCCCCTACACGATGAGCCTGGCCGAGCGGCTGCTCATCGGACGTCTCAAGGAGCGCGACCCCTCGGCGTTCGACGAGATCGTGCGCCGCTACGGCGACAAGGTGTTCAGCCTCATCTACCGGATGCTGGGGAACCGGCAGGAGGCGGAGGACGTCGCGCAGGAGGTCTTCATCACCGTGTTCAAGACGGTGGACAGCTTCCGCGGCGAGGCGAAGTTCTCCACCTGGCTGCTGCGCATCGCCGCCAACCAGAGCAAGAACCGGATCAAGTACCTGGCGCGGCGGCCGGCCGACGGCGGCGAGCTGGACGACGCCGCGCACCCGGGGACGCCGGGCGGCACGCCGGGGCCGGTGGCGCACGCGCAGATCGAGTCGCCCGACCGGATGCTCGAGGCGGCGGAGATGGAGCGGCTCATGCAGGCCGCCATCGCCGAGCTGGACGAGGAGCACCGCCTGCTGGTGATTTTGCGCGACGTCGAGGAGATGTCATATCAAGAGATAGGGGAGATCACCGGGCTCCCCGAGGGGACCATCAAGTCGCGCCTGCACCGGGCGCGGATGGCCATCAAGGAACACCTGGACAAGCACACCAAATAGGCAGACGACGGGGCTGACGGATCAATGGACCACGCCGAGGCGCAGAACGAGTTCTCCGACTACGTCGACGGGACGCTGCCGGACCTCAAGCGCGCCGAGGTCGAGCAGCACCTGGCGATCTGCATCCAGTGCCGGACCGAGCTGGCGGCGTTCAAGCGGACGGTGGGCTCGCTCGGCAAGCTGCGCGAGTCGGCGCCGCCGAGCTTCCTCTCCGACGTCAAGCAGCAGATCTACAAGCGCTCGCGGGGGCGCTTCTTCGCGCCGCGCTGGAAGCTGTTCGGCCGCATCCCCTTCGAGTGGATCTCGCTCGGCACCATCATCGCCATGCTCGTCTACTACCTGGCCGTCCTCCACAGCTCCCCCGGCGCCGTCCACGGCGCGCCCTGAACCCCGCCCCAAGTCCCACCTCACTCGGTTGAACGCGGCCGGGTCGGGGCCTGCTCGGGGTCGGGGTCGTTGCCTTGCGGGGAACGCGGCCTAAGTGACCCGCGGACGGTCACGTGGCCGCTCGGGTTCGCGCTGGCGTCCGGCCTAGCGGCCGGAGCGCGCTCACACGTCCCCGCAAGACAACGCCCGCGCCCCCTCGCGTGGCCCCTCCCTGCTCACGGAGGTCTACCGTTCAGTGGGGAGACGATCGAACGGAGCAAGGAGGTCCGTGCGAGGGGAGCGGGATTCCTGCAGCGGGGGCC
>DASZVW010000149.1:0-4700 GCA_035546895.1 Polyangia bacterium | reverse complement strand
CACCCACCCGGCGCGCCAGCCGCGAGCGCGGCCAGCAACAGGGCGTGGAGAGGGCGCAGGGGCGGCATCGACGACCTTCAAGATCGTCATTCCCCGGCGAATGGGAGGGGGCGGTCAGGGGCCGCGGGCGACGGCCGGGGCGGACGGCGGGACCAGCTCGTTGGCCACCCAGCCGCCGGCGGTCAGCGTGAAGGCCTCCTCCAGCTCGGCGGTGCCGGCGCCGCGGACCACCCGGTCGACCATCGGGAAGACGCGGCGGGCGTCGGGGTCGCTCACCCAGGGGACGGCGTCGACGCGGTAGGTGTAGTGGACGAGCGCGCCCTGCCGGCCGGCTGGCCCGCCGGTGAGCTGCCAGCCGGTGACCCGGTCGCGCGTCAGCCTGGCCACGCAGAGATCGGTGACGCCCGGCGCCCCCGCCAGGCCCGGGCGCCGGCGGGTGGCGGCGCGGCCGGCGTCGGTCAGCCGGTAGCGCCGCACGGCCACCCGGCGCGCGCCGGCGTCGGAGGTGGTCTCGGCGACAGCCGGGGCCGACGACACCAGGCCCAGCTTCTCCAGAACCGGCATCTGCAGCGCGTTGCGGTCGTGCGCCGCCGGGCTGCCGGGCCAAACATCGATCGGCCACTGGTCTTGGGCGAGCCCCAGGCAGAGATCGCCGCGCACGCGCAGGTAGTCGTCGAGCCCGCGGGCGAAGGCGGCGGCGGTGGGGGCGCGCTCGCGGCGGCAGCCGGCGAACGCCGAGAGCGCCGACAGGAGCAGCAGCGGGGCCAGGCGCCGCACGGTCAGTCCACGCACCGTCCGGAGGTGGGCGGCGCCGCCGGGATCCGGTAGCCGTCGGTCAGCGTCTCCAGGAAGCAGATCAGGTCGGAGATGTCCCGCTCGGACAGCGGCGGCTTCGAGCCGGCGCGGCGGCCGTCGAGCGGCATCTGCGGGTCGATGTTGGCGCGGTAGGCCTCGGGCAGGTCGTCGTACTTGGCGACCTGGCCGCCGGCGTACTGGGTGGTGACGAGGCCGTAGGTGGGGAAGCGCGCGTCGGGCTTGGCCTCGGCCCGGCCGCCCACCGTCGGGTACCAGAGCTCGGGGTTGGTGTCGCGCGTGTTGTAGAAGCGGATCACCTGCTCGAGCGAGCGCATCGCGCCGTTGTGGAAGAAGACCCTGCGCTGCGCGACGTTGCGGAGCGTGGGGGTCTTGAACATCCCGCAGAAGCGGTTGGGCGCCGCGCCCGCCGCGCCGTGGTCGGTGCGCAGCGGCCCGCACAGGCCGAGGTCGGTGAACTTCGGATCGGCGTTGGCGGGGAGGGCGGCGTTGCGGGGGACGCCGATCGCCTCGTACGAATAGTCGCTGAACATCCCCGAGCTGCCGTTGAGGCCGGGGCCCGAGTAGTGGCAGGAGCCGCAGTTGCCGAGCTGGGGGCTGACGAAGACGCGCACGCCGCGCGCCTCGGCCGCCGTCCAGGTGCCGCCGATCTTGTTGCCGGCGTGGAGATCGAACTTGCTGGTGTAGGGGTGGAAGCTGGGGTCCTCCTTCTGGAACGCCTCCAGGGCGCGGAGCGCGTTCTCGAACACCGTGTCGGCGGTGGTGTCGTCGCCGAAGGCGCGGGCGAAGTCGGCCGCGTAGGGGGCCGCCTGGATCTTGCGCGCCACCTCGGCGGGGCTGGCGTTGGCCATCTCGATGGGCGAGAGCAGCGGCAGCCTGGCCTGCTGGGCCAGCGTGTCCGCGCGGCCGTCCCAGGCGAAGCCGCCGCCGGGGCCCGGCGCGCTGACGCCGTCGGGGTTGTCGAGGAGATCGGCGTAGGCGGGCGTGGCCTCCTTGTAGCGCAGGGACGGGACCGCGCGCAGGCCGGCCTGGTCGCCGCGCGGGCCGCCGAGCTGCACGGCGAGGTTGTTGGGCGGGCCGTAGGCGTGGTCGGGATCGTGGCAGGTGGCGCAGGACATCTGGCCGGAGGCCGAGAGCGACCTGTCGAAGAAGATCCGGTGCCCCACCTCGGCGGCGGCGCTCAGCGCGGGGGCGCGCGGCGTGCCGGCCGGCGGCGCCGGCGCGCGCGTCGTCCCGCGGGCCGGGCTGCAGGCGGCGAGCGCCAGGAGCGTCAGCGCCGGCAGGGTGGGGTGTCGCTGCGACATGGGGGGCATGATACGGAGAGAGGGCCGGGCAAGGCGCCCGACCCTCTCCGGTCCAACAGATGTAACGCGGTTGTTACTTGGTGGCCCAGACGTTGACCTGGGTGGCGTCCGGCCCGACCTGAAGCGGCCGGGTGTCGTCGAGCGTGGCCTTCTCGACGTAGGTCGCCGGGATCGCGTAGGCGTGGTTCATCGGGCGGACGGCGTCGAAGTGCGTGTCGGCGCTCCCCACGAACTCCGGCAGGTTGAGGATGTTCTGGGCGATGAACTTTTCGGTGTACTTCGAGCGGTTCATGTACGAGCCGTCCTTGCTCGGGTCGGAGAGGGCGAACATGTCCTGCAGCGTGCGCACGAACGAGAAGTGGCTGTAGCTGTCGTTGTCGACGATCCCGCGCGGCGCGGCGGGCTGGTTGGTGATGACCACGAAGATGCTCTTGCCGTGCCCCTGGTTGCCCATCGCGTAGTTGTGGATCGAGGTGTCGGGCGAGAAGGTCCCGTCGGCGTTCTGCGAGAGCGGGTTGTCGAGCGCCGTCTTCCCCGCCTTCCAGCCGCAGCAGGAGTTGATGTCCGGCGCGGTGGCGTTCCCCTCGTCGAACATCAGCACGATGGCCTCCTTCTTGGCGGTGTTCTGCCAGAGCGGCGACGCCTGGATCTTCTTGACCAGCGCGTCGACGTAGTTGTCGCCGCGGGTCAGGATGTTGCCGCCCGTCGTCACCAGCACGTTGTTGCCGACGCTGCTGCAGTCGCTGGCCGTCCCCTTGGTGGTGGTCCCCGCGAAGGTGCCCGACACGGTGATGCCGTGCATGTCGTCGCACTGGTCGGGGATGACGAAGTTCAGGTTGCCGACGTTGCCCGAGGCCAGGTCGGTGCCGAACTGGTCGATGTCGTAGCCGGCCGGGATGGCGTAGGCGGTGCTGTTCATCAGCACGCCGTCCCACTGCCCGCCGCCCAGCGTCCGGTTGCTGTACTTGAACTCGGGCGCGCTGCGGACGTTCTGGTAGGCCATCCCCGGGTGGTGCTTGGTCTTGTAGAGGCCGGCCGGCATCGGCAGCTGCAGGCTGGCGTTGCCGATCGCCGCCGCGTTGTTGTTGAGCGTGCCCGGCTGATAGACGTGGTCGGCCGCCACCACCGCGTTGTCCTGCACGCTGTCGATGCGGAAGTCCTGGCCCGGGTTCATCGACTCGCTGTAGGTCCGCCAGGTCATGCCGGCGGCGCTGACGGCGTTGAAGACGTTGGCCCGGCCGACGATGTTGTGGTTGACGCCCACGCTCTGCGTGCAGGTGGCGGCGAACGGCGAGCTGGCCAGGCCGGGCTGCGTGTTGGTCGGCAGCGGCAGGTCCTGGGGCGCGTTGGGGCCGGTGGCGTCGCAGTTCCACTGGCTGTCATCGGTGATGCCCCAGTCGTCGGCGCCGCCCAGCGCGGTGTAGTTCGGCTCGCTCGGCTGGCCGGTGGCGTAGTAGCTGGAGACGTAGTTGTTCGCCTTCAGCAACGCGTTGATCTTGGGCGCGAAGTTGGAGTTCAGCATCGCCTGCGTCGACTTGTTCTCCAGCATGACGATGAAGATGTGGTCGTAGCGCGGGATCCCCTCGACCGCGAAGGCCGCCTGCTGCGCTTGCAGGAAGGTGATCGGCTGGCGGGTGTCGGTGACCGAGGCGGTCAGCGGCGTCACGCCGGGAAGGCCCGTCAGCTCTGGGTCGCCGCCCGGGAAGGCGAGCGCGTCGGGGTAGAGGTCGCCGCGGTCGTACTTGGCGGTCGCGTAGCGGAAGCGCGCGGTGAGGATGTTCTCCTCCTTGAGCAGCGCGGCCTGCACCGGCTGGGCGACGCCGCTGGGATCGGCGATGACCGCCGCCGCCCGCACCGGCACGGCGGGCGTGCCGAGGCGCGCGGCCAGCGCGGCCTTCTCGGTGGCGTAGCTCAAGCCGTTGGCCTCCATGGCCCGGACGATCTCGGTGGAGAGGCCGCTCAGCACCACGTTCAGCCCCTGGTCGGCGGCCTCGTCGGCCCCCAGCCGGAACACGGTGCGCGAGGGGTTGGCGGAGCCGTCGGCGGTGTCGATGGCGTCGGTGCCGAGGTCGGCGATGAGCGCCGTCGGGCCGGTCACGGTGACGGCGAACCGGCCGGCGCCGTCGGTGACCACCGGCGACTCGGCGAAGTCACAGCGCCCGTTGCCGTTGGCGTCGGCGCAGACCTTGGCCCCCTGCCAGGCGCCGGCCACGAAGGTCGGCTCGGTGGCGCTGCCGGGGATGAAGAGCGCGCTCGTCACCACGCCGCTCTCGGTGGTCGTGCAGACCACCTGGGCGCTGAGCGTCGCCGGGCAGCCGGTGGCGGCGTCGCCGTCGGAGACGGTCAGGGTGACGGTCGCCGTGCCGGCGGTCGCGCAGGTGAAGCTGGGGGCCGGCGCGGCGGGATCGCTGAAGGTCCCCGAGCTGGCGGTCCACTGGTAGGTGAGCGCCGCCGGCCCGTTGTCCGGGTCGTGCGCCGCGCCCGCCAGCGAGACGCTGCTGCCGATCGCCACGTTGCTGGGCGAGACCGAGAGCGCGTCGATGGTCGGGCAGACGTTCAAGGTGCCGTTGACCGAGACGCTGC
>DASZVW010000148.1:0-5389 GCA_035546895.1 Polyangia bacterium | reverse complement strand
CGCACCAGCCGCCCCAGCGTGGCGCTGTAGACGAGGCCCACGAGCGGGCCGTAGCTCCAGCGCATGAGGCTCCCGATCAGCGACGCCCGCCGGGGCGTGCGCGCCTTGCGTGCGAACAGGCGCCGCGCCAGACGCGCCGGGGCGTAGACCGGCCGGCGGCCGAGCAGCGCCCGCTCGACCCACCCGGCGATCATCACCGCCGCCGTCCCCACCGCGCCCACCACCAGGCCGTGGGTGAGCGTCCCCCACGCGCCGCCGGGCGTGCGCGCCTCGGCGTTGAAGGGCCCGCGCGCGCCGCGGTCGCCCGGCGGCGGCGCGATCAAGTTGTCGCGGTGCTTGAGCGGGTGCCCCGGCGGCAACCGCCGCGTCTCTTGCGCGCCCCAGGCGTGCCGCGCCAGGTAGCCGTCGAGGAAGCGGGGGATGATCCGCTGCCCGATGATCGCCTTCATCGTGCTCCAGCCGATCCAGACCTCGCGGCGCGGGCGCAGCACCGCGCGCAGGGCGACGCCCGCGATCGCCTCCGGCTGGAACACGGGCGGGACCGGGTGCGGGTGGTCGGGGAGCTTGTTGCGGACCACGTCGAACTGCGGCGTGTTGACCGCCGGGAGCTGCAGGTGGGTGATCTGGATGCCGCTCTTGTCGTGAATGAGCTCGCTCCGGAGCGCGTCGGTGAAGCCGCGGATCGCCGCCTTAGAGGCGGCGTACGCGCTCTGCAGCGGGATCGACCGGTAGGCGACCGCCGAGCCGATCTGCACGATCACCCCCTCGTTGCGGGGGCGCATGTGGCGGAGCGCCGCCAGCGTGCCGTGCACGTAGCCGAGGTAGTTGACCTCGGTGACCCGGCGGTACTCGTCGGGCGTCGTCTCGTGGACGGGCGCGAAGACCGAGACCATGGCGTCGTTCACCCAGACGTCGATCCGCCCCCACGCCGAGACGACCCGATCGGCGGCCGCGTCGACGGCGGTGGCGTGCGAGACGTCGAGCGGCAGCACCATCGCCTGCCCGCCGGTGCTCCGGATCTCCGAGGCGGCGTCCTCGAGCCCCACCAGATCGCGCGCGATGAGCGCCACCTTGGCCCCCTCGGCGCCGAACAGGCGGGCGATGGCCCGCCCGACGCCGCTCGACGCCCCCGTGACCACCACGACCTTGTTCTCGAGCTTCCGCGCGCGCACCCCGCCCTCCTCCTTCAACCTAGGCGGCGCGCGCGCGGCGTCCAGGCCCCAACTCGCCACCCGTGTCAGTGCCGTTTGAAAAACTGCACCGCCCGCTCGTGCTTTTCGGCGGCCGTCCGCGTCTTGAAGGTCCCCAAGTTCCGCCGCCGCCCGGTCCGGGGATCGGTCTTGCGCGCGTAGAGCCGATAGAGCCCCGACGAAAGCTTCCGGATCATGCCGCCCCCCTCTCTTCAAGGTGGTCGCGCGGCGCCCGGCGGCAAGGCCGGTCGGGCCGCTCGCGGTTGGCGGGGAGCCCGTCCATGGTTACTTGAAGAGGGGGATGACGGGCGACAAGGGGATCGCGCGGGCGAGCGCGGCGGCGGCGCTGCTGGCGCTGAGCGTGTCGGCCGGCGGCTGCCGGCAACCGGGGGTGCCGCGCGTGGAGCCGGAGGTGCGCGCGCTCGGCGCCGGGGTCACGCTGGCGATCGCGGCCGATCGACCGCCGGCGCCGCTCGCCCGGCGCGGCCTCGTCCCCTTGTGGGTCACCGTCACCAACCAGGGGCCGGACCCCGTCCGGCTCCGCTACCGGGACTTCGCGCTGGCCGACGACGACTCGCTGGCCGACGCCGCCCTGCTGCCGGCCGAGCTGGGGCTGCCGCCCGCCTCGGCGCGGCTCCTCCCCGAGCGGCTCGTGGGGCGCGGGGAGAGCGCCTCCGGCTTTTTGTATTTTCGCCGGCCGGCGCGCCCGCTCTCCAACCTGCGCGTCGACCTGGAGGCGGCCAACGAGACGACCATCTCCCGCAGCTTCGTGAAGCTGCGGGTCGACTGAGGGCGTCAGCCCCCGCGCCGCCCGGCGCCGAGCAGCCGCCCGGCCAGCCGCTTGGCCAGCACCGAGGCGACGGCCGCCCCCGCCGCGCCCGCGACCTTCCGGCCGGCGCCGGGGACCACGGCGACGCGCTGGGGCTTGTCGATCATCCTCGCCAGCGCCTGCTGCAAGCGCTCGAGCCGGGCGCCGAGCCGCGCCCGCCGCCGCCGCCGGACCACCGCCAGCGCGATCCCGCCCCCCGCGAGCGCCGCCAGCGCCGCGCCGACGGCGACCAGGGGGAGCGGGTGGCGGCGCACGTCGAACAGCGCGTGCCGCCGCCGATCGAGCTCGCCGACCATCCCCGCCAGGTCGTCGCGGATGGCCTCGATCTGCCGCTGCAGCGCGGCCGCCGTTTCGCGCGCCGACGGCGGCGCCCCCTCCTCGCCCGGCGCGCTCACGCCAGCCGCTCCCGCGCCCACTTGACGTCGTCCTTCAGCGTGCGGCGCGTGCGGGCCAGCGGATCGCGCACCCGCTGCCGCCAGCCGACCAGCCCCACGACCGCCGCCACCGCCAGCGTGGCGCCGCTGACGATGAGGCCGCCGACCCAGGCCGGCATCGCCAGCGACAGCGCCAGCGCCACCGTGACCAGCAGGAGGTTGAGCGTGGTGAGCGCCCCCAGCGCCGCGATCCCCAGCCCGCCCGCCAGGCGCGCCTCCGACCGCAGGTCGGCGCGCAGCTCGGTCTTGGCCAGCTCGACCTGCTTCCTGGCCAGGAGCTCGACCCGCGCGGCGATCTCCTTCACCAGCGCCCCGGTCCCCAGCCGGCCGAGCTGCCCGTTCTCCCCCCCTGAGCTCTCTGTCTCCGCCCCCATGACGTCCTCCCTCCCCACCCCGGCCGTCGGCTCCGGCCGGCGACCATGACGTCAACCTAAAGCGCGCGGGGTTCCCCCGGTAGACGCCCGGCGAGCGCCTCCACCACCTGATGGACCCGGAAAGGCTTCTCGATGACCCGCTCGGCCGACAGCCTCTGCGCCTCGAGCAGGGAGGCGGTCATGAACACGAAGGGGACGCGCCGGAGCCCGCGGTCGCGGCCGAAGGCCTCCTTGACCGAGCGGCCGTCCTCGCCGTGCAGCAGCAGGTCGCAGAGGACGACGTCGACCGTGCAGGAGCGCGCCGCCGAGAGCGCGGCCCGGGCGGAGCTGGCCACCAGGACCCGCCACCCCTCGTCGTTGAGCGCGTCGCTGAGCGCCGCCAGCAGATCGAGCTCGTCGTCCACCACCAACACGACCGGCATCGGAGCGCACAAGCTAGCACGCGCGAGGACGCCGGCAACGTGCGCGCCGGCGCCGCCTACCCCGACGCGGGGGGCGCAGCCTCGCCGGGCTGCCACCCGCCGCGCTCCTCCAGGTCACCCAGCTCTTCGATGAACTTGGAGCTGAAGGCCTCGAGGTCGGAGGGCTGGCGGCTGGTGATCCAGTTGCCGTCGACCACCACCGCCTGGTCCCGCACCTCCGCGCCCGCCTGGCGCAGGTCGCCCTGGATCGTCTTCCAGGCCGTCAGCGTGCGGCCGCGCTGCAGCTCCGCCGCCAGCAGGAGCTGCGGCCCGTGGCAGACGGCCGCCAGCGGGCGGCCGGTGCGGTCGAAGTCCTTCACGAAGTCGATGAACCGCTGGTCGGCGCGCAACGTGTCGGGCGAGTGGCCACCCGGGATCAGCAGCCCCTCGTAGTCCCGCACCTGGACCTCGTCGATGCCGAAGTCGGCGGTGATGGTCTCGCGCCCCCGCTCGCCCACCAGCCGCTCGCCCGCGACCTCGCCGATGATCTCCACCAGGTAACCCGCCTGGCGCAACCGATCGTAAGGGACGCGGAGCTCGGAGTCCTCGAACCCGGCGGCCAGGAGGCAGGCGACCCGCCCCCCCTTCGTTCGCTGTTTTGCCATCGCGCGCGCTCCTTTTTTTGTGGGCCTCCCCGAGGATGGGGTTCCGCGCTCGCCGGTCCAGATGCAGTCGTTTCCGTATGTTTGCGGAGCCCCGCCCCCGGTGGCCGCGCCTCACTTGGCGGACGAGCGATGGAGCCCCACGGCGACCGGCTCGGTGTAGGTGACGGTCACCTGGTCGCCCGGCTGCAGCGTGCGCATCCGGTTCTGCAGCGCCGGGTCCTTGACGAACAAGGTGTGCGGCCGCCCGTCGGGCGTCGTCACCTGCAGCGTCTCCTTCTCGTTGTCGACCAGCGACACCCGCGCCGAGGTGGTCGTCTGCTGGCCCGGTCCCGCCCCGGCCGCCGTGCTGGTCCGGTTGGGCGCCGCGCTCCCCGGCGACGACGTCCCGCTCGGCGACGACGTCCCGCTCGGCGAGAGCGAGAGCACCGACGACTTGTAGTAGTCGAGCCCCACCTGATCGCCCTTCTGGATGCTGTTGAAGCCGGGCGCGCTCGGCGAGATGGTCACCGTCTGGCGCGAACCGTCCGGGCTCTGGACGACCAGCTTGCGGTTCGCCCGGTCGATGCTCTCGACGGTGAAGGGCGCGCTCATCACCTCCTCCTGCTCGAACTCCACCGGGTTGTTCGCCGCCGGGTTGTCCGACGCCGCGTTGTTCGCCGGATTGTTGGCCGCCGGCGACGCCGGCGCGCGCGGCGCCGTGGCCGGCTCCGAATTCATGTTCGCGTGCGCGTTCGCGTGCGCGCCGCCGGTGTCGGCGCGCGCCTGCGTGACGGCGAGTGAACCCAACCCCAGGCCCATCAACCCCACGATCACCATGGTCCGCTTCATGTTTCCTCCCGAGGTCCAATATGGCGGCCGGAGGAATCGCAGCAAGCCGAGGCGCGGGGCGGTCGCCGACGCCGCCCGCTCCGGCTTGCCGCGAATCATCCGGCGCCCAATATTGACCTCGGAGGCGGTGGGATCGCGACGCGCGGACCCCGCCGCCGAGCGCGGACGACCTTCCCGTTCGGGTTGCTCTCCGGCGGCCGACAACCCTCGCCATTGCCGCCGGAGAGTCGACCCGATTTCGCGCCGGCTCGAGCGCGCCGACGGCCGTGCTGTCGGCGGCCCTTCATGGTGACCATCTTGGAAGCAAGGAGGTAGGTCATGTTTCGCGCAATCTCGTTCATTCTCGGGCTCGGTCTCATCATCCTCTGGCTGGCGGGCCTGTCGTCCCACGCCTCGCTCTGGCTGACCTGGCTGGACGGGCTCGGCGGCCTGGTGGCGATCGCCGGCGCCGCGGCGCTGGTCGAGTTCGGCCGCGGCGGCACCGCCGGCTCCGGCCTGCTGGCGCTGGGATTGTTCGTCCTCTGGATCGTCGGCCTGGCGACCGGCGCCACGCTCTGGCTCAGCTGGTGGACCTTCGCCTTCGCCTGCGCCTTCTTCGTCGTCGCCGGGGCCTCCACCTCGAGCGGCGCGCGGCTGCACCAGCGCACGGCGTGAACAGGCGCCCGCTC
>DASZVW010000147.1:0-3767 GCA_035546895.1 Polyangia bacterium | reverse complement strand
CGATGCGCGAACTCTTCACCCGCCTCGTACTGCCGGCTCGGAGGTCCGCCCGCAGCTACCCGAGGGCCGTGAAGCTCAAGATGAGCAACTACGCCCGCAAGCGGCCGGTACCCGGAGGCCGCGCTTAACCGAACGGCATTGACTTTAGCCCCCGCCGTCTGCGACGTCATCCGCCGCTTGCCCCAATGTACCGACCTCGGTGTCGGACGCCGGGCTGACCTTGGGTCGCGCTCGGGCACAACGCCGTCACGCCTACGCCGGCAAGACCTACAACCTGTACCACGCGCTGAGCGGCAGCTCGAGCGGCCCCGCCACCCTGCGCGTCGCCGAGTTCGTCTGGGACACCGCCGGGTGGCCGGTGTCCGGCGGACCGTAGGGCCGCGCGGCTTCCGGCGTCGTCCCCCGTCGGTGCGGACACCGATCGCGCTCTGCATGGGCCCGGAGCAAGTATTCGCGCGGGCTCGTGCGCATGCGGGCGCGGAACACGCGGTGGAACTGCGCGTAGCTTCCGAACCCCGCCCTCCGAGCCGCGCCCCGCAAGCTGCGGGCGCCGCGCTCGAGCAGGGCCTGGAACCTGTGGAGGCGGAGTTGGTTGCGGTAGTCCGTCAGGGACATCCCCATGAAGATCTTGAAGACGGCGGTCAGGTACGGGAGCCTGACGTTCAGCGCCGCCGCCAGCTCCTTGCCGGCCAGGGCAGGATCCTCGTCGAGCATGGCGACGGACGCGGCGACGAGTCTCTCGGGGACCCGCGCGCTCGGAGGCGCCGACCGGACGGACCGTCTGGGCGCGGGGGCCAAGATCTCGCCCAGCATCGAGCACAGGATGGCGGCGCGCGCTTGTCTGCTTTCGTCGACTTCGGCGTCCGTCATTCCCGCATCGTTCACCAACAGCCCGATCGCCGCGCCCGTCGCTCGGATCGGCGTCTTCACGACCCATCCCCTCCCCACGGCCCGGACCTCGCCGCCGCACCCCTCAAGGAGGGGATGGTCGTCGAACACCGTGAAATACGCCCCCTCATGCTCCAGGCGACGGAATGCCTCTCGATCGCTTCTGCACCGAGAGAAGACGAGGTCTCGCTCGTCGACGACGGCGCCCGCCAGGTCCATTCCCCAGGTCCCGTGCATCGAGTCGCGTGAATGATCCAGCAGGACGATGCGCGCGTGCTTCAAGCCGAGCGCATCGCGAGCCAGCTCGACCGCGCGTCTGAGGATCAGGTCGCAGTCGTCCAAGGCCCGGATCTCGCCCAGGGCAGCCAGCAGCGAGGCCTCCCCGGACGCGATGGCTCGTCTGCCGATCACGCGTCGATTCACCACCCTCGTCTCTCATTGGACCGCTCCCCCGCCGGCGATCCATCAGGAATCGCGGCTTGGTCTACTTATGCGCCGCGCGCGGACATGGATGCACCCCCGTGGCCAAACCCGCTCATAAATAGACCACGGCCTGCACCACGCGGGCCTTCATGACGCGGAACCCGCTACGGATGGTATTTCTGTGCACGAACGTCTGCGCATATTTAGACCACGCTGACGTTTCTTGAGCCGCCCCGCGCGACCGCATGGGAGTCTCTGGAGGTATGAACGGGACGCATGAAGGTTCGGCGACCCCGGGCGTTGCGGGGACCTACGCCGGCACCACCACGGTCCAGCGCTTCGAGGAGATCTACGACGCCTACTACGCCACGGTCGCCCGTTGGGTCCGCTGTCTGGGCGGTCCGACCGCCGATCGCGAAGATCTCGTCCAAGACGTCTTCGTGATCGTCTACCGCCGGCTCGCCGACTTCGACGGCCGCAACGTGGTCGGGTGGCTGTATCGCATCACCGCCCATCACGTCCGCGACTACCGGCGGCTGATCTGGATCAAGCACATCTTCCGGCGAAGCGTGGCGCTGTCGTCCGAGATGCCGTCATTCGAGCCGACGCCGGTCACGGCGCTGGAGACGCGCGAGCGGCAGCGCAGGCTGGAACGCCTGCTCGCCAAGTTGAGCGACACGCTGCGCGTCACCTTCGTGCTGTTCGAGATCGAAGGGTATACGGCCGAAGAGATCGCCGAGATGCAGTCGGTCCAGGCGAACACCGTCCGCGCGCGCATCCACCGCGCGCGCAAGAAGATGGAAGCGCTCCTCGACTCGCCGTCCAATCGACCGTGGCGCGTCGAAGAGACCGCCGGCCGTCCGACCGGCTGGTCGGACGCCTGCAACGAGCTCGTTCCCGCCTGAGGCGGGTGCGCTCTCCGCGAGCGCGCGCTCCGCGAGCGCTCGCTCAAGGAGCGCTGGTCACCTTGAGCATCACCACGCCGTGACCGGCGACCGATGAGGCCGTGTAGGAGCCGCTGAACGAGCCGAGATCGGCGTGCGCCCAGAGGTCGCGCACGGCCGCGGCGCCGGCCGGGATGCCGAGCGCGCTCCACTGGACCGCGATCGCCGCGGCCGCCGTGCCACGGTTGAGCAGCGCGACCGCGCGGGTGTTCGTCCCCGCGAGCGTCTTCGACCAGACTTGCAGGTTCGTCCCGGGCGTCGCCACCAGCCGCCCCTGCGCGCCCACCGGGTCCTGGTCGACGGCGATCACCTCGGTGTTGGTGAGGGTCGCCTTGGTGGCCGCGCTCATGCTCCGCAGATCGTTCCCGGCGATGAGCGGCGCCGCCAGCATGGCCCACATGCTGAAGTGCGTCCGCCCCTCGGTGTCGGAGAGGCCGCTGTTGCCGACCTCGAGCATGTCGGGGTCGTTCCAGCGCCCGGGGGTGGCGTAGGGATAGAGGTTCTGGTCCTGGTCGACGAGCCCGATCATCGACGACCAGCTGGCGTTGATGTCGAACCCGATGCGCCACATGTTGGCGATCGTCGGGAGGTCGATCGAGCAGGTGTTCGGCGGGCACCCGGTCCCGTCGCCGGGGTTGATGCTGTAGAAGATGGGGCGCCCGGCCGCCTTCAACGCGCTCTCCATGACCGCGAAGCCGCCGAGCGGTCCCGTGCACTTGTCGTACTTGAGGTAGTCGACGCCCCAGGAAGCGAACGTCTGCGCGTCCGTCGTCTCGTGCCCCTTGCTGCCGACCGCCACCGACGGGCTGATGCCGCCGTAGATCCCCACGCAGGTGGTGGTGTTCGGCGTCTCGTAGATGCCGAGCTTCAGCCCCTTGCCGTGGACATAGTCGGCCAGCGCCGGGACGCCCGAGGGGAACTTGGTGGTGTTCCACTGCAGCTTGCCGCTCGCGTCGCGCCCGTTCATCCAGCAGTCGTCGAGGTTCACGTATTCGTAGCCCGCCGCCTGCATGCCGCTCGAGACGAAGGTGTCCGCGATCTGCTCGATGAGCGTCTCGCTCAGGTTGCACTGGAAGGTGTTCCAGGAGTTCCAGCCCATCGGGGGCGTCGCCCCCAGCGCGCCGCTCCCCGCCGCGCCGCCCCCGACGCCGGTGCCCGCCCGACCGGCCGCGCCGCCCTGGCCACCGGCCCCGCCTTTTCCGCCTGCCCCCGCGCCGCCCGCCGTGCCGCCTTTGCCGGCGGTCCCCGCGGAGCCGCCGCCGCCCGCCGCACCACCTCCACCGCCGGCTCCGGTCGCGGCGCCGTGACCGCCCGCGCCCCCGGTGCCGCCCAGGCCCCCGATGCCGGTCGCCCCCGCGCCGCCCGCCGCCCCGCCGCTGCCGACCGCGCCACCGGAGGAGCTGGCGCCACCGGAGGAACTGGCGCCGCCGGAGCCGAGAGGCGAGCCGCCGGTGCCGGCTGCCGGGGCGCCCGCCGCGCCTCCGGTCGCCGTGCCGCCACCCTCTCCGGCGG